>JAEYUK010000204.1 GCA_023432655.1 Pseudomonadota bacterium
GAAATTCTCGTTATTCATGATGAGCTGGATATCCCCTTCGGCCAGGTTCATTTTAAGATGGGCGGGGGACTGGCGGGCCATAACGGATTAAAATCCATTGCCGCTCACTTGGGGACCAATGATTTTGCTCGCATGCGCATAGGAATAGGCCGCCCGCCTCACGGGGATGTCTCGAACTGGGTGCTAGGCCCTTTCGGTAAGGATGAGCGCATTCAATTGCCTCTCTTACTCGAGAAATTGCATGACCCCATGCTGTGCGCTATGGTAGATGGATTAAATAAAGTCGGAATTTACAATAAGAAGAATCTTTTAGCTTAGGAGTTTTTATGGGTATGAATTGTGGAATTGTGGGTTTACCAAATGTGGGTAAGTCGACAATTTTCTCGGCACTAACATCGGCACCGGCCGAAGCTGCCAATTACCCTTTTTGTACCATTGAACCCAACGTTGGAATCGTGCACGTTCCAGATGAGCGTTTAGTGAAAATCGCCAAAATCGTAGGCCCGGAAAAACTTATTCCGGCCGTAACTGAATTCGTCGATATTGCTGGTCTCGTGAAAGGGGCCTCTAAAGGGGAAGGTCTCGGTAACCAATTCCTAGGCCACATCCGTCAGGTAGGGGCGATCTGTCACGTGGTTCGTTGTTTTGAAGATAACGACATTGTTCACGTGGCCGGTAAAGTTGATCCCGCTTCAGACATTGAAGTGATTAATATTGAGCTAGCACTCGCTGATCTTGAATCTGTTACCAAACGAATTCAAACGCTGGATAAATTTCTAAAATCTCAGGATAAAAAAGTTCAAGACAAGGCCAAAATCTCTAAGCCCATCCTTGAGCGCCTAGTAAAAACTCTGGAAGAAGGTCTTCCGGCCCGCTCTCTTCCACTCGATGAAGATGAAAAAGAAGCCATCGCTGATCTTCACCTCATTACCATGAAGAAAGTTCTCTACGTTTGTAACGTGGATGAAGGCAATCTTTTAGAAGAGAATGAACACGTTAAAAAAGTAAAAGAAATTGCCGCCAAAGAAGGCTCACAAGTCATCACCATTTGCGGAAAAATCGAATCAGAGATCGCAGCTCTTGAATCTCAGGAAGAAAAAGAAGCCTTCTTAAAAGAAATCGGCATTGAAGAATCTGGTCTTTCTAAAATGATTAAGGCCGGCTACGATATGCTCGATATGTGCACTTACTTCACCGCAGGTGTTAAAGAAGTTCGCGCCTGGACTTTCCCAAAAGGTGCCAAAGCTCCGCAGGCCGCCGGGGTGATCCACTCTGACTTTGAGCGTGGGTTCATCAAGGCCGAAGTTTACCACTGTAATGACCTCTTTACTTTTGGTTCCGAAGCCAAGGTAAAAGAGGCCGGGAAATTCAGAATGGAAGGCAAGGAATACATCGTTAAAGACGGCGATGTCATCCACTTCAAGTTCAACGTTTAAATTGTTCGCAGTTAAGTGGGGATAATATCCCCACTTTTTTTCCATTTCGCTTAGACATTATTTTTACGCTTCGCTTTTATTTTCATTAAAATCACCTAATTATTCATTTCTAATCCTGGCGCGATTATTTCATTACTCGCAATCCATGAGAAAATCTTCCGATCAATTAGAATTGATCCCTCCTTATTGCCCCAATCCTGGATGTCGGTTTCATTTTGGAACGAATACGAAGTTTTATGTCAAAAATGGTTTTGCTCATACGGACAAGCCGCCTTTTCGCAACCAGCGGTTCAAATGTAAGAGTTGTCTGGAGCAATTTTCGTCCAATACTTTTCGACTGGATTTTAGAAGGAGACTCGCTAATCTCTCAGAAAATGTTCTCCATTATTCTCTCAACGGAATGAGCAACAATTCAATCGCGAGACTTCTAAAAGTGAACGAAGGGACAGTTCGAGATCGATTCAAATCTATGGCGCGACAAGCGCTCTATTTTGAGAAGGAAAATCAACCACGAAAAATCACGGAAGATGTGGCCTACGATGGATTCGAGACTTTTACACACTCGCAGTTTTCACCTTGTTATGTGAACACTGCGGTTGGAAGTCATTCGCTCTTTATCTATCACAACACATTTTCGCCGCTCAATCGTAAGGGGCGAATGACAAGTGAACAGAAAATCAAACAGCAGGAATTGATTGAGAAACATGGGTTTTATCCTCGAGATTCCGTCTTTGAAGAGAGTCGATATATTTTCAAAGAGCTCTCTTCTCGCGGAGATGGGCGAACTCTTTATATGGATCAGCACCGTGCCTACGAGCGCGCCATTCGGAGTATAGATTTTCGGATGGATTATGAGACCATTAGTTCGGAGAGAAGGCGTGATCCATCGAATCCACTATTCCCGATTAATCATTTGCACTCACTTTACCGCCATTTCTTTTCTTCGCAAAAGCGTGAGACCATCGCTTTTCAAAAGCACGAAGCGGCCCTACTTGAAAAAATGCAGCTCATGAAAGTTTATCGAAATTTTATGTATCCGATGTTTGTGAGGAAAAACAAATTTGATCCTCAAGCGCATGAAAAGTCGCCCGCGATGTATGTGGGAGTGGTAGATAAGATTTTAAGTTTTGATGATGTTTTTGGAATTAGAAAGTTGCCATCACAGATTGCATTAGATGAGCGGGAAGTGAACTTCGTGAAGCGTTTTTATCCCTACTCTCGACAAAAAATTGCGGCTTAAATAAAAAACCCACCGGGTAAGGTGGACTTTTTTAAAGATATTATCCTCAGTTAGCTGCGAACAATTTAATGTTTGAAGCCGAGGGGGACGTCGAAGAGTTTGTTGGCGTCGCTGGGGTCGGCGAGGTTTTGAGTTTCTAGTAGTTTGTAGAAAAAGATGTTTCGGAAGATGAGTTTTACGTAGTTCCGGGTTTCCAGAAAGGGAATTTGTTCAATGTTTTTGATGATGGAAGCTTCTTCATCGAAGTAGGAGGCGCGCCAGCGAGTGACGCGGGATTCTCCGGCATTATAGGCGGATAAGATATAGACCAGATTTCCGTCGTAGCGTTTATTTAGGTTGGTTAGGTATTTTATCCCGAGTTCAATATTAATTTGCGGATTAACCAGGTGCTTATCGCGAACAGAACGTCTTAAGTGACGAGCTGTAGTCGGCATTAGTTGCATTAATCCACGAGCTCCAACGGACGAACGTGCCAGTGGATTAAAAACGGATTCCTGACGAATGAGAGAAAGGGCGACAATGGGATCAATCGGGTTCTTTCTAAGTTCTTTATTGAGTATAGAAAGATACGGCTTAGGGTAGAGAATTTCTAATACCTGGCGATTAAAGATAATTTCTTTGCTGTCCAGAACTTGGTAGATGTAGCGGAAAGTCGCTAGGTGATTATTGGAGTCCTGGATAATTTTAGCAGTTAAAAGGTGCAGATCCGACTTAAGGTAGAGTTGTTTTTCCACCGGCTTTTTAACCAGGTACTCGGGCATGCTGTGGTTTTGGATTCTTTTGATCTCTAGATTCATCATGCGGCTCGAATCAATCTTAGACCAGGCCTTAAGGCGAACGAGGGAGGAGATGAAGCTTGGATCGAATTCTTCTAATGTAATTCCGGTTGAATCCGTCGTCTTAACGGAGTTGTGGTAGAAAGTGACAGCAGGGGATTCCTTTTTAAGCTTTTGGAGCTTCTTAGTGGACATGATGCTGTAATAGTTTAGCGGATGATTGAAAACAATATCTTCATAGATAGGAATAGCACTATCGTTATCTTTTAAGTTCTCATGAAGATCGGCGAGCCAATACTTTAAACGAGCATCTGATAGCTGTTTAACGTTCTTAACGATGCCGTGTTGGTTGGCCAGTTTGAAGGCGCCCTTGAAGTCATTTGAGTCGAGGTAGGTCCACATGTAGAAGAAGAGGGCATCTTCATGAACTTCTTTTTGATTCTTCTTAACGATGTATTTAAAGATATCTCTTGAGATATCGACGAATTTATTTCGAAAGACGGCCTTACCGAAATCATTAAGTCTTGTGAGGCAAAGGCCCACTGGTAAGTGGTCCTGATTTAATTCAAGATAGTTTTTAAGGAAGTTAAAGTGTTCTTTAACTTTGTCGGAATTAGGGTTCCCTTCGAGAGATTTATAGCCCAGTGAAATAAGTTTTCCGTATTCTACGTAGAAAACGTTCTGATGTTGAAGAGGATTAAATCCCTTGTCCTGGATGAGCTTGGTGATTTGTTCGTTGATCAGGATATCCTTTAAGACTTCCTGGGAAGGAACGATTTCATTCATCACACTGTAGGTGGTTACTTCCTGTGAAAGCTTTTTAAGGATTTCCGGTCGGGAAGACTGGGTTTGGATGAAATAGGCAAAGTTCTTCTTATTCTTCTTAGTCAGAAAAAACTTCAGGTTCTCCTGAATGAAGAGGCTTGCTTCATCGGATAGTTTTTGAGTCTTATCAATATCGCGGGCAATGGCTTCGAGAGTTCTTTCCCGACAATAGTTACCAACAACCTTTTCTAAAACTTTTTCGAGAGGAAGCTTTTCTTTTTTTACCGAGTACTCTCGGCAGTAACTGATGAAGTCGATGGTGGAACTAAGTTTAGAGACCTTATCGATCTTCTGTAACCAGGGGTGGAAAACGGCAAAGTGCTGAGATTTTTCTGTGTCTTTCAGTACTCGTGCCAGGACCTCTTTATTGATATAACCTTTCTCTGTCAGCTTCATCATGTTGACCATGTTTTCAGCGATGATGTGATCGGTTTTAGACAATTTGAGTTTTTCTGATTTTAATAAATCATTTATACCCGGAGGGGGAGTAGTATTCGCCAAAGTTGGGAATGAGATGATCGAGATTAAGACGAGGAATAGTTTCATGCGCCCAAACAATTAATTCAGCCCTTATGGTTGAAATTGGTTTCCATTATAACATTGATTAAATTATTTTCACGTTTTAAAGAGGGTTTTTATAGCGGGAGCGGATGCTTATTAACCGACGAGATATCTCGTTCAAAACCGGTTTTTTATCATCTGGAACTACAGTAGCAAGATTGTTGATATAAAGGGCGACTTCATCAATATATTGAAAATCACTTTCCTGGTTCGCTTCAATTGTTTCAAGAAAGAGACTCACCTCCTCAGCTACATCCTGGAAATGGTCACCATTTCTGAAAGTAAGTGGGGTGATAGGATGTCCTTCACGGATTTTGGCCAGGTGGTTTTTGAGTTTAAAAAGTGGGCCGGCAATTTTATGTGTGATAAAAATAAAAACAATAAATGTAAGTAAAGTGATTACTACTTGAATAAACACCAGATAGATAATCAGATTGTTCTGTGCTCCCAGGATGTTTTCCGGAAGCTCAGGAAGAGAAACACTGACCAGTTGAAAGAAATCATAAATGATCACCGGATAAATCAGTGTAGAAACCAAGATAATAGAGCACACAATCAGACTGAATCTCAGCTGAAAAGTTGGATTAATTAAAAAAACAGAGCGTTTGTAAAAGGCCAATGCTTTAATCCTATTCAAGGTTTATATAGCATCATAAAATGAGTTCGGTATTTGTACCAGATGGAAATATAAGCATTAATGTATCAAATTACTCAAGTGAGGACCTATGTTAGAGCAAATAAGAGAGCGATTAAATCAAATTAAAAACCCGGCCAGTGGGAATACCTTCCTCGCTGAGAAACGTTGGCAGCATGTGACCATGGAGGGGAATAAATTGATCGCTGAATATAATAGAGATGGAATTTCTCCCGCTGAGAAGAGAATTGTTGAATCTGAGATTCAAAAAGCCCTCGCCGACTTGGTGGAAGTAGACAATATCTTGGTCAAAACCACTTCATCCCAATCTCAGGATGTTTTTAAAGCGTTGGACAAGGGAGCTTCTGGTAAAGCTCCTGAGGCACCTCAGTCCGAACCAGCTCAATTAAAAGTGGGCCATGGGACCATCGGTAACAAGAAGGCGGTTCCGGGTGTTGGAAAAATTATCGCCATAGGATCGGGAAAAGGGGGAGTAGGGAAATCTACTTTTACTTCAAACCTCGCTCTGACTCTTTCTAAGCTCGGTCATAAAGTTGGTATTATTGATGCTGATATTTATGGGCCTTCTCAGCCGATGATTTTTGGCAAACGAGATGAGAAGCCGCGTTCAAACTCTGAGAAAAAAATCATTCCGGTTGAGTCATATGGAATTAAGTTCATGAGCTTTGGTTTCTTTATTAATGAGAATGATCCAGTCATCTGGAGAGGACCAATGCTCGGTGGAGTCATTAATCAGTTTCTATTTGATGTGGATTGGAATGGATTAGATTATCTCTTAATTGATCTACCTCCAGGAACTGGCGACATCCAGTTGTCGATGATTCAAAACGCCCACGTTGATGGGGCCATCATCGTTTCTACTCCTCAAGATATTGCTCTTCTGGATGCCACCAAAGGGGTAGAAATGTTCAAAAAACTTAATCTTCCTATTATTGGGATGGTTGAGAATATGACCTCCTTTATTTGCACCAGCTGTGGGACTGAGCACCATATTTTTGGAGAAGGTGGCGTTTCAAAAGCTGTGGAGCAATTAGGAATTGAGATGATTGGCCAGATCCCGCTAGAATTAGAACTAAGAACGGGCTCAGATAGTGGAAAACCTTATATGACTCAAGAAAATCTTACTGACCGACCGGTGTGGAAAGCTTTCTTTGAAATCGCTCAGAAAGTGGATGGTCACTTCAACCCAACTCCGCATCAATCTAAGCCAGGTTTCTTCTCAAGAGTCTTAGGGCTGAATAAATAGGACGAAGTATGGATTCCAAAGTGATGGGTGTTATTGAGGAACAGATTGCTGTAAGGTTTACCGGTAAGGTTAATATTCTTGCGAGCTTTAATCGCCAATTTCTAGGCCACATTATCTTTAAAGATGGAGAAGTGATCCAGGTAAGTTTTAACACCCATCAGGGACTCAAAGCATTTTCCCAGTTACTGATTCAGGAGTACTCACTGAATTCGTTTGATTATGTGGTTGAGCCGGAATTGGTTTCTGAGGAGCAAAGGCGTATCCATTATCCATTCTCAGTAGTTAAAAAGAAAATGGCCGATGTTTTAAAGCTTCACCGGGAATCTTTGAAACTTAGACCACCAGAAAACGTAAAAATTGTCATCGATTCGGAATTCATAGAGGACACACTGCCAGTAAATGAAAATGAGTTCGATGTGTTAAAAACTCTAACGGAGTGGAATAACGCATACGATATTTATCAACACTGCAACTTGATGGATCATGAAATAACGATGGCCTTAGTGAGCCTGCGAAAGAAAGGCGCTTTAAAAATAATCGGGAGAGGTTCTCATGAAATCACAAAAGCATAACCAGGGTGAGTTAAAAGAAGTATCGGTCAAAATTGAAGTAAAAGTCGCCGAAGATTTACAAACAATGGCCACAAACAGCGGGTTGAGTGTGGATGATATCGTGACAATTGCTCTTAAACGCTTCCGTTCTTCCCATTCAGATTATCTAAAACAAGTTCCTCATATCGATTAAGGCCTAACGCTCAGCACTTGATGAAAAATTTAGAAACGAAGTAACTAAAAGTAATTATTCATTATGTGCAGAGCGTTTTTTGTATCGGATCGAGGTTACAACGTTTTAACGTGTTGACGGCGTTGTTGGCCCTGTGATATTTTTCCTTTCTACCGCTAAAAACCCAATAATTTCAAGCACTTACTTAACACAATCTTAACACAATCCTGACATTTCTTGACGTGATTTCTGGCAAATCCGAGGGCTATAAAGCTGCAACTTCAACAACGAAGTAACCATTAACCCTCATCAGGAGATCCTATGAAAACGCTCGCAATCGCTTTCACACTCGCTGCTTCTTTTAACTCTTTCGCAGGAGTTATCTACTCAAACACTGCTGACCTCAGCACTTCAGCTTCTCAAATTAAACTTACTGACGCAGAGTATCGTTTAATCCCAACTAAAACTGAAACTCGTTGGATCCCTGGATGTGTTGCTACTGGTGATCGTCACCCAATTGAGTGTCAAGAAACTGTAGTTCTTGAATCTCAACCGGTAATCACTGCTAACGTTTCTTATAAAGATTCAATGTTCCAGGAAGAAGGCAACATGAAGAGAAACCTAGCTCTTAACCTTCGTCTTGAAGATTTCTCTGCTGAAGATGTTGAAGCTCTTAAAGGTGCTTACCCAACTTGGGCACACCCTTTCTCTTCTGCCGGCAAAGCTTTTGCTGCTAGAAACTTAGAGCTTCAAGTTGTTAAAGCTCAAAGAACAATCCAAGTAGTAGACGTTCGTAACTCTAAAATCTGCCGCACTCTTGAGAACGGTGAGATGGAGCCAGGATGCGTAGAAAACATCGTCTACAAGCCAGCTCTTACAACTGTTAAAGAAGTAACAGTACTTACAAAATAACTCGCGAGGCCGGTCACTGACCGGCCTTTTTTTTAACCAATTAACGGGGCTTACCCACCATCAGAACAGGAGATTTTATGAAAATGCTCGCAATCGCTTTCACACTAGTCGCTTCAGTTAACTCTTTCGCAGGAGTTATCTACTCAAACACAGCTGACCTCAGCACTTCAGCTACTCAAATCAAACTTGCCGACGCTGAATACAGAATGATTCCAACTAAAACTGAAACTCGTTGGATCCCAGGATGTGTTGCTACAGGTGAGCGTCACCCGATTGAGTGTGAAGAAACTGTAGTTCTTGAGTCTCAGCCAGTAATCACAGTTAACGTTTCTTACAAAGATACTATGTTTCAAAGAGAAGGAAACATGAAAGAGAACTTAGCTCTTAACTTCCGTCTTGAAGATTTCTCTGCTGAAGACGTAGCTTCTCTTAAAGCTGCTTACCCAACTTGGAGAAACCCATTCTCAACTGCTCGTAGAGATTTCGTAAGAAAAAATCTTGAGCTACAAGTTGTTAAAGCTCAGAGAACAATTCAAGTTGTAGACGTTCGTAACTCTAAACTTTGCCCAATCATGGAATCTGGTATGCCAATGCCTGGATGTGTAGAGCGTATCGCTTACAAGCCAGCTCAAACTACTGTTAAAGAAGTTACTGTACTTCAAAAGTAATTTTTGCGAGTGGTAACAGTGGGGGCCCGCGAGAAATAGCGGGCCGTTTTTTTTGGATTTAAGTGCGCGCATCTTGCTTT
>JAEYUK010000063.1 GCA_023432655.1 Pseudomonadota bacterium
TTTCAAACCTGCCTAACACCCTTATTCAGGGTTTCAAAACGACTCTCGAATCTGCGATGGAAGCAGATTTATTGCTGATTGTTTGTGATATTTCAGACCCGAACTACCAAAAGCACTTAAGAGTGACTCAGGAAGTTTTAAAAGAACTGAAGATCGAAGAAAAACAACAGATCATCGTCTTTAATAAAAAAGATCTTTTAAACGATCCGGTTCGTGCCCGAATTCTCATGAGAAATTATCCTAATTCTTTTCTCGTCTCTTCTTACGATGAAGAGGATATGAAAAACTTACGCGAATATGTGATTAACTTTTTCTTATCAAAACAAGACCACTACGATCTCTATATTCCTTATGAAGCTGGAGAAGCCCATTCGCGTGTAAGAGCGAATGCAAACATCATCAATACTGTTTCACATGAGAATGGAATTTTTTACAGAATAAGAATTCCGGATTTCATTTTTCAACAACTAGGTTTGAACAGTTATGTTCTTGCCCCTACAGAAGCTAAGGAGTGGGAGCAAAATCGTTCAAGTTACTAAAATTTTAGTTGTCAGATAAGTGCTCGAGATCTTAAGCTTCTTGGCTCATGAAAAAGAACCGGGTAATTAAACCTAAAAATTTTAAAACACATTGGACCGAGAGGCAGGCGAAGCTCAAAGAAAAGAGTTTGAACCTTGCCCATCCAGTTGTTAAGGCTTCCTACACCTGGTCCATTTTATCAGAACAATTATGTGATGTGCTTGGACCAGAAGTTCATCACCAATGGTTCAAGCAAGTAAGGCCCTTGGTTATTTCTCACAATGTTTTAATTTTAGAAGTGCCGAACCATTTCAGTGCTCAATGGATTCATACTCATTATCATGAATTGGTGGATGTACTCTTATCCGTTCTCGATAAGAGATTAACTTCTTTTTTCATTTCTCAGCATGAGCGACTCAGTGCCCCAAAGATAGCTTCTGTACTACTTGAAAGCTCCGCTTCTGAAGTAAATCGTAAGGCCGAAGACGAGTAAGGTTAAAAGAATCCCTACGATCAAAATGATTTTATCTCTGTTCATATTTTAAATTGTATCGGATTTTCTAATTAACTGAAAGAATCTGCTTAAGCTTTTCTGGAATTTGAAATGGATCAAAGGGACGCTCGATCTTCCCGACGACATTCGCGAGAAACCCTAACTCTTCTTCTCTACTCTCAATAAGAATTACTGGAAGCGTTTTCAAGGCTTCAGAAGCCTCATATTGGAGCTTAAAGGATTCGAGTTCACTAACTACTGTGGCCGCATCTAAAACCAGCACCTGGGGCCTTAAATCGTCCACCAAATAACTAAAATCCTTAGCACTGCCAATAGTATAGAACTCCAGCTTTTGGGTCTTGAAAACTTTCTCCAAAAGAGATGTCGAAAAAGTATTTTGATCAATCCATAGGACTAAACCCATGAGCTTGTATCCTTTGACAAAGAGTGGGGTTGATTACTACCATCGGACCATGGAAAAAGAAAAGCCTAAAATCCAGGTCCGTGATGTTGAGAGCCAACAGGTCCTCTTTGAATGCGATCTTCATGAGTCTGAGAGAGCATGGCAATTTGCCGCCGAAATGGAGGAACTTGGGCTTGATATCGAAGTTATCAACCCTACTCTGGGTGAAACCCTCTCTCATTCCCTAGGAGTGAGTAAAGAAGATCTTGCAGCTTACAAAGAAAGCATGGAAGAAGAAATCGAAGGTCACAATGATTCTGGTTCCTGCTGCTTTACTACTGACTCAGATAAGATCATCCAATAGGTAGCGCATACCTTTTGGGCTGAAGCCTAAGCTGTCTTTTTGAGAGATTTTTCCGAAATATTTTGCATCTCTTCAATTAAACTGACCGTCTTCTCAGAGGCCTGACTATAGCGCCCACCATAATCCATGAGGTTCTTGGCCTCGTCTGATTTTCCTGAGTGGATTAACTCGATAACTTCAGCAGCTGCGCTGTGAAATTCAGCATGAGAGGTCTTCAGGGTATCGTAAGTTTTCTGACCCAGCTCACGATAAGTCACACCGTCCCCATGAAGCCATTTTCCTAAAGCACAAGCATTGTCTCTGCAAACATCCTTAGCTACGAGTGTTCCGTCGTTTACTTCAAGATACTTTGTAAGTTTCATCTTCCAATCGATGTGGGCCTTCTTAGCTGAATTGAAATCAAACTGCTTGTGATAGACTTTAAGAGAGTAACCAATCTTTTCTAGCGTTTGAATAAATTGCGCATTCATAAATTCCAATTTTGAAGCAAGTTCCGCCGCCGACTGGCTTCCGGCCATTGCTCTTGATGACATCTCTTTGGTCGAATGTTCGAGGTCTTCCAAAGACTTAGATATTTGTTGAACACCTAAATGCTGTTCTTGGGTGGCCTTAGATATTTCGTTTGCTTTTACCTCTGTCAGTTTAGAAGAGTTGGAAAGGTTTTTAAATGAACTCACGATTTCATTTCCCTTTGAGGAAACTTCTGAAATAGCTTTCACTATTTCTGTAGTCGCCTTTTCTAATTCAATTGATACCTCTTCAATTTTATTTCGGGTTTGCTCGGTGGCCTTCCCAAGAATCATTTCGATTTCCTTGGCGGCTTCACCACTAGAGTGGGCAAGATTTCCCATTTCCACGGCGACAATGGCAAAACCTTTACCAGCGTCACCGGCCCTCGCCGCCTCTACAGAGGCATTGAAAGACAACAGCCGCGTCTGAAAAACGATATCGTTAATCATATTGGTCTTTAGTTTAATTTGGGCGAGAGTTTCAGTAACGGATGAAATTTCAGTTAAGCTCGTGCGCACAGTGGTTTCCAAGGAGCCGCTTCGAAGACTAACGTTATCGACCAGACGGATCAGGTCATGCATAGATAATTCTGATTTTTCAACTTCCTGACTCGAGGAGGTAGCAACCCGACTCAAATCCGCCGCAGCCTCTGCCGTAGTGGAGACCATAGATGAGATTTCGAAAGAAGCCTCTGAAGAAGATTCAATCGCTATTTTTTCAGCAGCAACAACACCTTTTAGAGCTTCACAGCGGCCATAAAGATCTCTGGCCGCTTCTAGTAAGGTCTCAATATTTTCATATAAATGTTGTAACTCATCTGATGACTTAGAAAATAACTTAAAAATTTTTCCCATAAATCCTACCTTGTAGAATTCTTTTCGGAATGAGATTACACTTCATGATTTGATATTAATCAGCTATTTTCAAATCAATACCGTACTAAAATGAATGGCTATCTATCCACTGGCCATGGAGAATTGAATCTAGATTTACTTAAAAGTCCTACCAAAGTGAACAAACACTGACCTCGGCATGACTGAATATCCATAAAGCTCTTCATACTCGCGGTTAAGGAGATTCAGGATTTGAAGACCCAATGTATTCTTCCCGCTAGTAAACCTTGCTCCCGTATCAATGGTGTCAAACTCATTTAGCTTAACGACATTTCCGTTCTCATCAATATCCTTCCGGGATGTAGAAAATTTATATTTGGTAAAAAGTTCCAATCTCTCCTCTGGAAAATAGGCCAGTTCAAGACTGTATTGCTGAGAAGGCCTTCTTAATATCGGTGACTCTTCTTCTTTAAACTCCTGGTGAAGAAATGCAGGAGTGATTTTAAAATTCTCTAAACTCCACGTACCACTTCCTTCAATCCCGTGAGCGATAAAACGCCCTTGGTTAAGATACCCTTGGTTTGTGTAAGTGATCAAATTGGCCAGGCGGTTTTGAAAAAACGCAATTTCCGTTTTTAACATTTCTCCTTCATGAGTCCATCGCATTTCATAATTGTGATTACGCTCTGGAACCAAATTTTCATTACCGACAGGAAATCCAAAGATATCAGGACCATGAAGCTGATAAAGTGAAGGGGCCTTAAAACCCTGGGAGTATTGTAAAGATAAAGTTTCGGTTCCGAATGTCTGGCCGATTCCCGCAGCACCGGTTTGAAAGTTCCCGTAACGACTATGGTTTTCCACTCTTATTCCAAGTTGCGCTTTAAAACCATTTTTATAAAAACCAGTTTGAGCAAATAGTGAATGAAGGTTTGCCACTTTCTCCAAATTACGATTTTGAAAAGTCTCATGCTCGCTGGCAAGTCCACTTAAAAGTTGAAAAGATCCCCGCTCGAAATTATGCAAGAACTCATTCTCAATCAAATCTCCATCGTAAAGATCCCGGGCAACAGTTTCAGTTTTAATTAAACGCTGATGCCGGGATAGCCCAGTTCTAAGAGATATGGCCGAGTGAGCATTGATATCATAACCGGTCTTTTGCTGGACCATATATTGATCATTTCGGCTCTCCTCTTCAGTACTATCCGTAGCAAAGCCATCGAGTTCATTGTTTCCTCTAAGAAATGAAAATAAAAAATCGGTCTGCCAGGACTCTGCCCAAACGTGCTGAGAGGATGAGGTGAGTTGGGTCATGTCGGCCCCATCTCTTTCACTAGCATTGAACCGTTTTTTGTTCAGCCGAGAAAGCCCATCAGTTCGCATGCTGGACCAGGTTAAAGTTCCTTGATTTTTTTGTGATTTCCAATCGTGAGAAAGAGAAGAATCAAACGTACCAAAGCTCCCACCATTAATACTTAAACGTGTTTCAGGTGAGTTCTCACCTTTCCTTGTTCTCATATCTACGAGTCCACCCATGGCATCAGATCCAAAAAGAACTGCCTGTGGACCTTTATACAAGGTCAGGTCTTTTAAAAAAGCACTGGATAAAAACGCTGAATCAAATTGTCTGTCAGTATTAGACGTATCAGTAATGCGTAGACCATCAATCGTAAATGATACATGCCGAGCCTCGGTACCTCGGATAAAGTAAGAGACTCTTCCTCCTGGTCCACCATTCTGACTGGGAGTAACCCCGTTTAAATCACTAATGGCTTCTGAAATTAGAACTGAGTGGTGTCTTTGTAAATCCTCTTCACTCAGCGACTCAGAACTCCCCAAGTTAAAATCGGATAGCTCTTTACTCGCCGTGACTTCTATCGCCTCGAGTTCTTCGGAAAAAGCAGGGACTGCGAAAATAATTAGCAAAAGGAATAAAGACATTATTATCCTCCCCGGGAATGTCTGATCCTTAAGGCCGTATCTGACTTTACAGTTGCGGGACAGTGCTGGAGTTACACCAGCTTCCGGCTTTTAAGGAAATAATTTAGCTCATTGTAGTGGGAACTTAATCGAAAAGCATCTGTTTAATTACTAGCTTAATCTGAACGATTTCTGAAATTTTTAGTTTTGTGACTCTTGTCTTCAGGCGTTTTTTTGAAATTGTTCTGATTTGTTCGCAAATGGCCTGTCCCTCTAAACCATCAATATGGGTATCAACTCTTGTAGGCCAATTTTTTTTCTTAGTTGTTAATGGAATAACAATGATCGTATCTAATTGCTCATTCATAGAATCAGGAGAAACAACAACACAAGGCCTAAGCCCTGCTTGTTCAGATCCTTTAGTTGGATCTAAGACAACATCCCAGACATCTCCTCTACTTATTACCTGTCTCAAGCTTTGACTCCAACCATTCGACGTCTTCTTTAGATAATGCAGTATCTTTGAAATTCCATTTTGTATGATGAGGACGTTTTCTAACCAGAAGGATTACGCCTTTTTCAGCGATAATTTCATAATCGAAGCTTTCATCAAACCCCGCCTCTTCGAGTTCCGCTTTTGGTATCCGGAATCCTAAGGAGTTACCAATTTTTTGAAGTTTTGCTTGGCCCATAACAAAGTTATAATATGTTATAACTTTAAATTCAAGCCAAAAAAAAGGCCCCAAAAGGGGCCCCTCTGAGAAACTAAGCTATTTTCTCCTGATATTCTTTATATTGATATTCCTCTTCATCTCTTATTCTTTCTTCAATCTCCAGATACTTCGGAGTTTGATAAGAATGAGTATGAATTCTGTTTCGTTTGATTTCTTTTTGTTTATCGATTTGACGTTCCATCTTCTCAACAACTAAGTCCAAAGATTTGTACATGTTGTCCGCCGAAGCTTTGGCGAAGAAGGTAAATTTAGGGCCAGTAACTTTAACTTCTGCCCAGTGCTCGTCGTTGTTGACCCAGCAGAGCCATTGAACATTGGTGTTACCTTGAAAATACTTCTCAAATTTTTCTGATTTCTCTTTAATGCGCTCGTCTAGTGCTTCTGTGTGTTTTAAATGCTTGAAAGAAATTTTTAATCTCATGTTACGTGCCTCAAAAAAAAATTAAATATCGCGGACACAAAAATTACCTAACGGTTTATGCCATGCCTCAACACTCCTTGGTTAACGTTTTCTTTTCGATGAAGGGGCAATCCCCATCATCTCCCGATACTTAGCGACAGTTCGACGGGCAACAATGATATCTTTAGTACTCAAAAGCTCGGAGATTTTCTGATCTGAGAGCGGCCGCTTTGGATCTTCGTTCCCGATCATCTCTTTAATTTTGAGTTTCAGACTTTCGCCTGCGATATCAATACCGCCGTTTTTACCGCCGATACCTGCATTGAAAAAATACTTAAGTTCAAATGTTCCAATTGGTGTATGCATGAATTTATTTGTCGTCACACGTGAAACAGTTGATTCGTGCATGCCGATTTCATTGGCAATGTCTTTCAAAATCATTGGTTTCAAGAAGGCGGGACCTTTCTTAAAGAATTCCTGCTGAGTCTTAACAATGGAGTTTGCGACTTTATAAATAGTCTTCTGCCGATTCTCAATGGATTTAATTAACCACAAGGCCGCGCGAAGCTTATCCTGAACGAACTCTTTAGCTTCCGTATTGGATTCACCACTTTTAATAAGTGACTTATAGAGATTAGAAATTCTGAGACGAGGAACACCTTCATCATTAACCTGAACAACAAACTCCCCACCTACTTCTGCCACAAAAATGTCAGGCACGACATACTGAGTTTCTTCAGCAGAAACAAGACGTCCGGGTTTAGGGTTAAGACCCATGATTATCAGTTCAGCATCTTTTACTTTTTCTTTTGAGACACTGAAGTCTTTGGCAATTTTAGCGTAGTCTTTCTTTTCAAGATCAGGTAAGTTTCTCTCGATGATGAGCTCTACTAAGGGACATCTTTCCGCCATCATACGCGCCTGGATTCCCAGACACTCTTGAAGATTCTGGGCCCCGCATCCAACAGGATCGAGATGCTGAACGAGTCCCAACATTCCTAGCGCCTCATCACGGTCCGTAATATTGGAGCGTGAAACAACTTCCTCGAAAGGGACTTCCAGATATCCATCGTCGTCGATATTTCCAATAAGATCTAAACAGAAATTCAACTGGTCAGCTGAGAGATTTTCCATCCGGAGTTGCCACTCAAGATGTTCCTGTAAACTTTGTCCTTTAGAGACCATATTCTCATAAGAAGGAAGATCATCAGGAGATTGACTCTCCTTCATATTTGGAGATGAAGAAGATGTGCTGTTAAAAGAATCTGAGTATGATTCCCAATCGAAAGTTTCTTTAGAACCTTCAATGAGTTCTGGACCTGAAAAGTTTTCTGCAGTAGCTTCTTTAGCTTCAAAATCCTCACGAGAATCTTCCGCCGGAGCGACATCAATTTCACCGTCCATCTCTTCCAGCATTGGATTCTCAACCATTTCCTGAGAAATGAGTGTTGTCATTTCCAGGTGGGTAAGAGTCAGAAGCTTAATCGCTTGCTGAAGTTGAGGCGTGATCATTAGGCTTTGCGTTTGCTTTAGCCCCTGATGCATTTTTATCGCCATGAAATTCCCCTACATCTTAAATTCTTCCCCTAAGTAAAACTTACGGGCGGTCTCATTATTGATGATCTCTTCTGGAGTTCCGCTCACCAGTAGTTCCCCACTGCTCATAATGTATGCCCGGTCCACAATTCCCAAAGTCTCCCGCACATTATGATCTGTGATCAAAACTCCAATGTTCTTCTGTTTGAGTCGCTTGATGATCGACTGGATGTCATGGACCGCCAGTGGATCAACGCCTGCGAAGGGTTCATCCAGAAGAACAAATTTAGGATCAAGGGCCAGTGATCTGGCAATCTCAACCCTTCTTCTTTCACCTCCGGATAACTCCCGACCTTTTGATTTTCGGATATGATCCAAACCAAAATCTCGAATAAGATTATCCAAAGAGTTTTGTCTTTCCTTATCGGACAGATCCCTTACTTCCAACACTGAAAAAATGTTTTCTTCTACAGTAAGTTCTCTAAACACACTGGCTTCTTGTGGAAGATAACCAATGCCTTTTTTAGCTCTTACGTGCAGTGGAAGTTCAGTAACATCTTCATTAAGAAGATTTATCTGACCTTTATCCGCTTTTACTAACCCAACCATCATATAAAACGAGGTTGTTTTCCCGGCTCCATTGGGACCTAAAAGCCCCACTACTTCACCTTGTTCAACATCTATGCTCACATTCTTAACGACCTCTCGGCCATTATATGTTTTCTTAAGATCGCGGGCGAAAAAGCTTGCACTCATCAGACTATTCCTTAGATTTTTTGCGTTTAACTTGAACGTCTGACATCGCATCATCAACTTCGACTAAATCAATATTTTCTCGAATAGTTATGCGGTACCCTTTAATGACGTCTTCTCCCATTTCTACTCTCGGTGCACCCGAAAGTATCATTTTCTGCTCACGCCCAAAACCTTCTAGTCTCTCTGCAAAAGCTTTACGCTCCTGGACACCTTCCGGTGTTTGCATTCTTTCCGTAACCTTAACATCGTCATTCAAGACGAAATACTTGAGACTTTTATTATAGTTTTCGAGGAACATGTCAGCTTTTCCAGCAGTTATAAGGTATCCCTGCCGTCTCATCACCACATCTCCTTCAAGATGAGCGAGTGATTTATTCCCTTCGAGATTCATTCGATGGGCAGAGAAAGTCATTTTCCCTTCGTACTTTTTCTTCCTTTCTAAACTGCCTTTTACATCACCTGAAAATTGGCTGATCTGGGCTTCCGGTTTTGCCTCCATGCTTTTTGCATGGATAACGATATGATCCTTCGTTTGAAGATCATCCCCCTCAAACTTCACATTGCCATTTCCTATAATGAGATCCTTCTTAAAAAAATATTTCACACTATCAGCAAAATAATTCGCCTCATCAGAGGAGAATTCAACAGTGCCATCGAGTCCCAATAAACTCTGATCTTTTAGATAGTGCCCCGCTTCCGCACTATAACGAATTGTTTTATTCTTTTTTTGATAATTATAAACACCACGGGGATCGCTAAAATCGGCCGTTTCCTGACCTTGGGACTGCATGCGATTTGCCGCCAGAGACATTTGAGGCAGCCCATTTTTCAGATGAAAATAATCCAGGTTTTCTATAATGGTGTATTCCGGAGCAATTTTTCCGGCCTGGGAGGTATTAGGGGTTGTTTCTTTATCAGGAGTCAGGGAATTTGCGATAATGAGGCCATTACCCAGAAGATAAAAAGAAATAACGATTATTGATTTAGGGTCTCGAATTCTCATATTTTAAATTATAATCTTTTCCTTTAATTACGAACAGTTGTGTTTAGAATTGCCTCTGTTATGTAAGGCAAAAACAGGTGACGAATTTTATCAGTTTTTGTACCCTCCAACTATGCAAAATCAAACAAATTCTGAAGGTCAAACCCTGGCCGACCTGGTTGCTTCTGGTATCAAACTCACTCCAATGATGGAGCAGTACTATTCGGTAAAAAAACAGTACCCCGATATTATGCTCATGTTCCGTATGGGTGACTTCTATGAAATGTTTTTTGAAGATGCTCGTGAAGCCGCTCGCCTTCTCAATATCTCATTAACGGTTCGAGGAAAATTAGGTGAAGTGCCAATTCCCATGGCCGGAATTCCTCACCATGCTGCCGCTGCCTATGTGGACCGCATTTCCCAATTTGGTAAGAAGGTCGTGATTTGTGAGCAGTTAGAAGATCCTAAATCAGTTAAAGGCATTGTAAAACGTGGGGTCACACAAATTGTGAGTCCGGGCATGCCTTTCGATCTGGATAAAACCACTGCAACAGAAAATAAATTTCTGGCGGCGGGTTTAAAAGAGAATAATCTTTTCATTTTGATACTGCTGGATTTTACCACAGGTGACTTTTACGGAATCACTTTCAAAACGATTGAAGAATTTTGTGAAAAGCTGCTCATGGTAAGACCAAAAGAATTTATTTCTTATCTTGGTCAGTGGGAAGCCTATCCGATTGTTGAAGATTATCTTCAAAGTATTGATGTGCTAAAGACGCATCTTTCTCAGGAATACTTTGAGGAGAAACACACTGGCTTTTACATACAAAAATTAATTCCAACTTATCAACGGGATGGAATCATTGCTCAACTCCCAGCAGTTCTTTCTCCACTAGGGGCCTTAAGCTACTATGTCACTTCAACCCAGACACTGGAAAAGATCAGTCATTTAAGACCATTCAGATTGCAGAACAATGAAGACACCATGAAGGTGACTTATTCTACCCTCGCAGGTCTTGAAATTTTCCCACGCTCACGGGATGCCGGAACGAATTCGATTTTAGGCTTCATGGATAAAACCAGAACGTCCATGGGAACAAGATTTCTACGACAATATTTTCAAGCCCCATTATGCGAGCCCCATGCCATTACTAAAAGACTCGATCTGATTGAAGGGTTGATCAAAAAGCCAGATTTTATAAAAAACCTAAGATCTTCTTTAAGTGATGTGAGGGACATTGATCGCATCATGGCCAAGGTTTCGACAAAAAAAGTCGTTGCTGGAGATGTTTTAAATCTGGCCCATGCCTTTGAAATATTCATGCAGATTGAAAAAGATATGGAAAAAGAAAATTTCCATTTCTTCCAAAAACTTCCTCAGAAAGATTTAGAGTTCCTGAATAAGCTGGCCCAAGACATCCGCTTCACGATCAGTGACGAGATGGGTGCCCATGCAGACAAAGGAAACCTGATTAAACCGGGGGCCCATAAGGAAAGAGACCGTCTTGCAAAACTTGCGAACTCTGCTTCCGATGAAATTTTAAAACTTGAGGCGAAATACCGCGCAGACACCGGCATTGGGAACCTCAAAATTAAGCATAATAATATTTCAGGTTACTTCATTGAAGTCTCGAACTCTCATCTCGCGAAAGTTCCCAAAAGCTTCATGCGACGACAGACCTTAGTGAATAATGAGCGCTACGTTACTGAAGAGTTGGAAGTTTTTGAAAAGGACGTAACTCAGGCGCTGAATAAACTTATTCATTTAGAGAAAGAAATTTTTGATAGCTTCAGCACCAGAATCGAGGAGCGCTCTCACCTGGTTCTTGATGTGGCCAAGCGTATGGCCCAGATTGATGTTTTTCAATCGCTGGCCTGGATTAGTCTTCAGGAGAATTTTGTCCGCCCTATTTTTCATGCGGATAAAAAGATTGTGAAAATTAAAGGGGCCTGGCATCCGCTCATTAAGGCCAATATCAAAGATAGTTTTATTACTCATAATATTACTCTGGATGAGAGTTGTTACTTTGGTCTTATCACTGGTCCCAACATGGCCGGTAAAACCACGGTCATGAGAGAAGTAGCGATCATTCAATACCTTGCTCAACTGGGTTGCTTCGTACCGGCCCAGGTTGCTGAACTTGGTATTTGTGATTATCTTTTTTCACGATTAGGTGCTTCCGACGATATCATTAAAGGTCAGTCTACGTTCATGGTAGAGATGGCAGAAACAGCAGAGATTCTTCGGCATGCTTCTGAAAAGTCGCTGATTATTCTGGATGAGATCGGACGAGGAACTTCCACTTATGATGGACTATCTATTGCATGGGCACTAGTAGAGCATTTCGTGAAGCGACTGAAGCCAATCACGTTGTTTGCAACCCATTATCATGAATTGATCGAAGTGGTAGACAATATGCCGGAAGCTAAAAACTTCACTGTTCGTACGGAGCAAAAAAATGGCAAAGTGCAATTTATGTACGAGCTCATTGAAGCTGGGGCAACTCAGAGCTTTGGTATCCACGTGTCTGAACTGGCGGGACTCCCGAGAGAGGTTTTGAAACGTTCTCGAGAAATTTTAAAAGAACTGGAAGAAAACCATGAAGGAACGAGTTCCTCTCCTCTTTTGGATAACCAGCTTAATTTCTTCTCTTCCCCACAGGTGCAAGAGATTCCAGATTATCTGACTAATTTAGAAGATGATCTTAAGGCCTTGGATATTATGAACTTAACTCCACTCCAGGCCATCCAGAAGCTCCATGATTTAAAAAGCCAGCTGATTAATCATTAATTTAAACTCGAAGCCTCTGGTAACCGATAAGTATTACCAGAGGTTTCTATGAAAATAATTGATCTGACCCTTTTTGCTGAACATTCTCAAAAACTACCAAGTGAGTATCTTGAACCGAAGGCCAAAAAAGAAACCTCTAGCTGGGCCATTCTCGCTGTTCATTTAATCGATTTCTTCGTCGCCTACTTGATCACTACAATGATGACAATGCTTCTGTCCCAATCGATGGGAATGATCATGGCCATGAGTGGTCTGGAGAAAGCTTTCTCCTTCACGAAAGCAATGGAATTTTCTTCCAAGCTTTTGCCATTGGTGGTTTTTAGTTATTTCTTTTTTTCCTATTTTTTCAATCAGGGCCAGACCGTAGGGATGAGATACCTTAAAAAAAGAGTGAACCTTCCTTCACAGAGTTTCAGACAATCTTTTATTTGGGCCTTGAGATCATTTCTTTTGTGTGTGACCGGAGGACTTAGTTTTCTGTTTAGTGGAACAAAATGGAACATGCTTGAGTCACACGACTACCTCTATGAGGAGCTACTCTCACCGAAAGATTTTTCCGCAATTAACTTAGTGGCCATAGTCGAGGAATTAGAACACCAAGAAGTTGAACAAGAAAGTTGGCAGGAAGCAGCTTAAGCCTCCAAACTTCAGCCAACTCTCCCGCTTTGCTTTAAAACATCGAAAACTTTTTTGAAGTTTCCCGAGTTGTAGCGCTCGGCCCTCATTTTAATAAAGAGTTGGATTTTCTCATCGTAATTCTGAGAGTCTCCAATGAAATTTATAAGATCTTCAACAATGATGAAGAGTGTGGCAAAAGGACTTATTCGATTTGAAACTAGGCCTCGAGGAAAGCCAGTGCCATCTTTCAGTTCATGATGCTGAAGAATTATCTGATCAACATCTGGGGGAATATTTTTTACTTTTAAAAGAAGATTCACTGATTCAGTTGGATGGTTTCGGTACTTTATAACTGCCGGTGTTTTATCACTGGAGTTACAGGCAGCTGAATTCCAATATTCAATATTCTCATAACAGTGCTCGTCCACAGTAATATCATGCATAAGTGCAGCTAATCCAACCTTCATTTGCGAGGACTCACTGATCCATCCTAATTGATGGCAAAAACCACAATTCATCAGGGCCAGAAGACCCACATGCTGTGAGTATTTCGAATGAGCATTACTCAGTTTGTGCTTCAGGAGACTCAGCACATTGGCCTCAGAGCTTACGACTTTAATCGCCAGATTCACGGCATGTTTAGAGGCATCAACGACACCTTCCCGCCATCCCAGGGTACGCGCTAGCCTCTCCACTGATTCAAGGGCCTCGAGAGAAATCTCTGGGAGATCTTCGGGATTTTTAATGTTCTGAGAATAGACCTGAGATAAGTTGCTCTCGACCGAACTTAAATACAGATCCGCCTCCTCCTTAAGAATATAAAGATGAGAAAGATCTTTCTGATAAAAACGCTGGGCATCTTCCAGGACGAAAGCTTCATCAGCATTTATCACCTTCACAAATCTCGATTCAGAAATTTTCATGAAGAGATCAAAATGAACCGTTCCAAGTCTGAGTAGGAACGAAATTCTGACCGGCACATAACTCGGTGGCGTCTCATAGCGGCTGACAACTTTGTCCACCAACTTAATGACAGAATCAACTATCTTTGGTTTTTCAACATAACCATGAATGCCAGGAAATTTTCTTTGCAATGTCGTTATAGGATCCGTGGAACAAATAACAAAAGGCACATCCATTTTTTGGTTTTTCAATCCCTGCCAAAGAACTTCCCCATCCCCATCGGGCATGTGAAGATCTGAAATAATGATCCCTGGTTTGCCACGATCTTGTATAACACGCAAGGCTTCATTCCCCGATCCTGCCAGAACGACATCAAGGGGAAAGGCCCGACGAAGAATCATCTCGTAAATATCTCGAATATCTTCTTCGTCTTCTACGATCAGAATGTAATTCATTATATCCCTTAGCTCTCAATCCATTTAAAACCAAGCTCTTTGGTTTGAGCATCACTTGGCTTCGAAGGTGAGCTGGCCATAAGATCCGTTGCCGAAGCTGTCTTTGGGAAAGCAATGACATCACGGATAGAATCCGTTTTGGCCAAAAGCATGATAATCCGGTCCATACCAAAGGCCATACCAGCGTGTGGAGGGGTGCCGTATTTTAGAGCCTCAATGAAAAAGCCGAACTGATGTTGAGCATCTTCCGGAGTAAAGCCTAGGAGCTCAAACATTCTCGACTGCTGTTTGGTATCGAAAATTCTCATTGAACCACCACCTATCTCATAACCGTTACACACGATATCGTAGGCGTAAGCTTTCACATCTTTAACTTTCGATTTATCTTCTGAGTAATAGAGCTCCATATCTTCGTCTTTCGGGCGAGTGAATGGGTGGTGTTTAGCACCTAAGGTGTTGGCATCAGCATCATAGTCAAATAATGGAAAGTCATAGACCCAAAGGAATGCATATTCATCATGGTTAATAAGATTGAAATGCTTACCAAAGTATCTTCTTAAAGCGTCGGCACAGTCATGAGTCACATTGAAGTTTTTATCCGCACAGAAAACCCAAAGACCATCGCCCTTCTCAGTCGATTTCTCATAGAGCTGATTCAAAAGAGAGGCATCAATAAATTTTGAAATGCCTCCGGATACCTGGCCATTTTCGACTTTAAACCAGGCAACTCCCTTACCGCCATAAGGTTTAACGATTTCCACCAATCCATCAATTTCTTTACGGGCCAAAGTTCCCATGGATGTCGGAACAAACATCGCCTTAACCATACCGTAGCGAGCTTCACTTACTTCAGCGAAGGTAGCAAAGCTTGATCCTTTAAAGAGAGAGGTCACATCCATCTGCTTTAAAGCGAAGCGAACATCTGGTTTATCAGACCCATAGTCTCGCATGACTTCTTCATAGGAAATGGATTTCATCTCGAAGTTTTCAGGCATGTTAAACACATTCTTCACAACGTGGGTCGCTAGATTTTTCATATACTCAAGAGTCGGGAATGAAACTTCAATATCAATCTGAGTAAATTCTGGCTGACGATCCGCTCGAAGATCTTCATCTCGGAAACAGCGGCAAATCTGAAAGTACTTATCCGTATTAGCAATCATCAAGAGCTGCTTTAAAGTCTGAGGAGATTGTGGAAGAGCATACAC
>JAEYUK010000065.1 GCA_023432655.1 Pseudomonadota bacterium
CTTCTTCCGTGCACACCAAAAGGGATCGTTAATCTCTTACGCTTCTATCAAATAGATCCAAAGGGTAAAACGATTGCGGTCATTGGAAGAAGCCTTATTGTGGGTAAACCACTCTCGATGCTTCTAACGAATCTCGATGCAACAGTCATTCAGGCCCATTCACAAACACATGATCTTTCGGCCCTAACTAAACAAGCAGATATCGTTATTTCTGCCATAGGAAAAGCTCACTTTTTTGATCAAAGTTATTTCGATCCAAAAAGAAACACTATTGTGATTGATGTGGGAATGAATACTCTCGACGGGAAACTGACTGGCGACATGAATCAGGAAGATATTAAAGAAGTTGTTTCGGCCATGACTCCTGTTCCCGGAGGAGTGGGCCCAATGACAGTTATTAGTCTCATTGAAAATTTAATCTGCGCTACTGAAAAGCAATCTAAGGATAGCAAATGACAACATTAAAAACGTATCTCTATGATGAACATTTAAAACTTGGCGCTAAAATCGTGCCTTTCGCTGGCTGGGATATGCCAGTTCAATATAGTTCAGTAAAAGATGAAGTACTTGCGGTAAGACAAAATATCGGAGTCTTCGATGTAAGCCACATGGGGGAATTCTTCGTGGAAGGTGACGATGCGGAAGCCTTTGTCGATTACGTGCTGACTAACGACATCACCAACGCTCCCATGGCAAAAGCTGTTTACTCTCCGCTTTGTCGCGATAATGGAACAGTGATCGATGATCTTATCGTTTATAAACTGGCCCCAGGTCGCATTATGATTTGTGTTAATGCCTCTAACACAGACAAGGACTTTAGCTGGATTAAATCAAAACATGTTGGCTATAATTGTAGCCTTACCAATCGCTCTAATGAATTCTCGCTCCTTGCGATCCAGGGACCGAAGACCTATGAAACTCTTCGACCTCTTTTTTGCGAACTTCCTGATATTGAATACTATTCTGTCTACGAGACTTCCTTTGAAGGCCAATCAGTAATTGCTGCCCGCACTGGGTATACGGGAGAAGACGGTTTCGAAATTTTTGGAAACCATGAAACCATCAAGGCCTTGTGGCAAAAGTTAATTTCATTAAGAGTCACTCCTTGCGGACTAGCAGCACGAGACGTTTTACGTTTAGAAGTGGGTTACCCCCTTTATGGACATGAAATTAACGATGAAACTAACCCTTACGATGCGGGTCTTGGTTGGGCAGTAAAACACTCAAAAACAAAATTTATTGGCAAAGAGGCCCTGGCCGACAAGAAGGCCAATTACAAAACAATCAAATTGGTTCTTGAAAAAGGCATCCCTCGTGAAGGTTACCCAGTTTTAAATTCGGCGAATGAGCCTATTGGAATTATCACCAGTGGCACAATGTCAGTTGTTTTAAACAAAGGTATCGCTATGGCGCGCATTCAAATTGATAAAGTGCCTAGTGATGAAGTAGCTTTAGTTGATATCAGACAAAAACCTTATCCAGCTCAAATAATTAAAAAACCGTTTGTAACCGGAGGACATAAATAATGGCGACAAATATCCCTGGAAATTTAAAGTACACTAAAGAACATGAATGGACTCTGATTGAAGGTGACACTGTCACTATCGGTATTACAGATTTCGCCCAATCGGCCCTTGGTGATATCGTTTTTCTTGAAGTTCCTGAAGTTGGAACTCACTTAAATTCGGGTGCAACTTTTGGCGTGGTTGAATCGATCAAATCTGTGAGTGATCTCTACTCTCCAGTTTCTGGTGAAGTTGTTGCTAAAAATTCTGATCTTGAAGGAAGCCCTGAAAAAATCAATGATGATGCTTACGGATCGTGGCTCATCAAAGTCAAGGCGAATAACACTTCTGAATTCAACAATCTTCTTTCAGCAGAGCAATATCAAGAGTTTTGCAACTCTTCTCACTAATTTTCGTTGAAGGTGTCATGTGCTAAAGGTACGTGACACCTTTTATCATTTAAGATTTTATTTATATTTCCTGCAAAATATCCACTGATTAAAAATCCCAACCTAAAATTTCTCCTCGAAAGGGAAATCATTGTTTACTAACCAAGGTGGTTTATAGATACTGCATTTTCTCTAAGACATATTTGTTTGTAAGGATTATCTGTAATGGAATCGATTCAGCTTCTCAACACGGCCATTATTAAAAGCAAAGAAAAGAAACTCAACCAATCATTTGAAGAAAGACTTAATCAAGTTTGTAATTCACCAGTGATTGAAGTGCTTAATAAATCAATTACACAATATGCTGAGACTCAAAAAATTTCACGCGATCAAGCGGCTTTGCAAGTTATTGAGGCCATCCGTGAATTAGATTCTATCTGGACGGATTACGTAACGATGGAAGGAATCGATTGTCTTAAAAATATGCTTCGTAAGACTCACTAATTAACTTTTAACAACAAAGCCCCATTCGATTACGGCCTTCCCATTAACTAACAAGTCTTTGGGTGGATTTGGAAATGGTCCGGCATCATTAAAAGACTCAACAGCAGCATCATCAAGTTCTTTGACCCCGGAAGCCCCTAGAATTTTAACTCCAATGATTTCCCCTTTGGCATTCAAGGTTACTTGAAGAGAAGTGATGAGATCCTGTCCTGCTGGCATTCTCCGTCCTGACTTAAAGAGGGCGAGAGATTTTTCATGAATGCTTTTTCCCCAGAATTGTTCAAGCTTCTGGCGAATTCGATGAAAAAAACCGTAAAACTTATATTCCACGGTATTTAATTGAGTGAAATCTCCCAAAGCAATCTCTTGAACGTAATCATTAGAAGCTGATAAACCATCGGCGGTTGGATCACCGTTTTCCATTCCTTTCTGGGCGACACTGGCCGGAGCGCGGACTACTTCTTTAGGCAGGGGCTCGCCCCTGACCATGCCAAAGTCTGAAAGTTTTAGATCTTTTAGAGCGGGAGCTTTTTTGCGTGGAGAAGTTTGGGCCTCGGCAGCCTTTTGAGTATTTTCGGCATTTCCTTTGGCCGCCTTATTAAAGCTCGCAATCTGCTTAGCAACCGTCTGTCGATTGAAAGAACGATCCTTATCGCTTAAAAAAGCTTCTGCCTCGGGTTTTTCGTTGGTGGCCGAATCTTCTGATTGAACAATCTGCTTTTTTGTAGAGATCGTTTCCTGAAGTGCTTCGTGAATCAATTTAACTTTTATAATGTCCGGAGTTCCCAAACTGACCGAGCTAAGTTCTTCTCGAATTTTAAACGCCATGAAAAGTACATGGAACAGGAATACTCCGAGTAGAAAATAATAGAAATGACGATTAGCTGGGGAGAATGAAAACATAGGACCTCCGTAGAAGTCCTATCGGTTTAATCAAAGAAAATATTACTGGTTCTCCCAGTAGCTTCCGTCATCAATACTATCTGGCTTACCGGTAACATCCTGAGTGGATTGATCGAAAAATTCATTCGTTTCACTGAGTGGATCAAAACCAGCAACATAGGATTCCAAGAAGCCTTCTCCCGATCCTGGTGGCAGAGGTTTTCCTGTGGCCTTGTCGATGAGAAGTTGAGTAATTCCGTCCGGGATAGTAAAATCTGGATCACCATACTTAGGAAGAGCTCCGGTCATATAATCAATCCAAATTGGAAGAGCGGTTCTTGTACCTGTTTCGGGAAAACCCAGAGATTGGTTATCATCGAAGCCGGCCCAGGTTCCCACCACCAGATTCGCTGAGAATCCAACAAATAGAGCATCCACATAATTATTGGTCGTTCCGGTCTTACCGCCCAGATTATGACTTAGTTTGGAAGCACGTGATCCTGTTCCGTAAAGTGTTACGCCATTCAGGATATTAGTCATCAGGTAGGCGAGACGCTTATCATAAACTTGTGAACCAGATAGACCCTTTTGGAATGGATTTTCATTCAGGGTTTCCGTAGTTACTGCTGGCTGAGATTTCGGAACTTGTGCCTTGGGCTCCTCATCAGCAAAGGGAACTGGATAGGTTTTACCGGTGCGGTCCTTTATTGAAACAATGTGTTTCATTCTGATGGTTCGCCCGCCATTAGGAAAAATGGCAAATCCCTTAGTTAACTCGGCCAGACTGATTCCAAAAGATCCCAGTGCCAAACTCATATCCTTTGGAATTTGGGCATTGATGTTCAAGCGCTCAATAAAGTTATGAACCTTACTGATACCGAGATCCTGGACTAAGCGAACCGTAGGTACGTTTCGACTTACTTCCAAAGCATGTCTAAGGGTCATTGGGCCTTTAAAATCTCCATCATAATTTCGTGGTTTCCAGCTCAAAGAATCATCCACACCCGCCAAGGCTTGAGGAGTATCCATTAATGTGCTCGAAGGAGTGTAACCATTTTCCAAGGCGGCGGCATAAATGAAGGGTTTAAATGCAGAACCAGGCTGGCGGGATGATTGAATCACCCGATTGAACTGGGACTTCTGAAAATCAATACCGCCCACTAAAGAAATGACTTCTCCCGTAGATGGGTTGAGAGCGATAAGGGCGCCTTCGGCCTTAGGCTCCTGATCCAATGATCCTTTAAAAAAGTACTGGCGGGACATGATTTCCTGAACCTTGGGATCTTTATAACGGTTAAAGAAATCGGCGTGAACGAGCTGGCTATGTGGAACTGAGAGTTGCTCAATTTTAACTTCAATAACGTCGCCACGCTTTACAATCTTGGCCGGAGTCTTAACTGGCCCATGGTAAACCGGATCAGGCCCAAATTCTCTTGGGTGGGCCCAGGAAAATCCCGCTTCGTTAATGACACCCCGGTATCCAGCGATAGAAACGAGAATGGTTCTTTTTAAATTATCAGCTTCTAGTACGACGGCTTGATAAGTTTTACCGACTTCAAGAAATTTACCAATGACATCTGTCGAAGGATTTCCGATGCTGATGATCTTTTTAAATCGTTCATTAAGCTTCTGAGCTTCTTCTTCGAAGTAGGCCAGCGTTGGGTCGAGTGCATCACTATCTTCAGTGAATTCAAAAACGTTTTTACCTTCAGTGGTAAAGGTAAAAAAAGTCGACTCTGAACGGAGCATTTTTCTACGTTGTTCAACCAAATGTTGTCTGATCTCGTCATCGCTGTTTAGCTGTTTGGCCGGACGCTCAAACCCCTGCCTTTTATCCAGGTCTTTGATATTTTCTCGGACATTCTTCTCCGCCAGTTTTTGAAGCGGCCAATCCATCGTGGTAACAATAGTCATACCTTCCGTAAGAAATTTCTCATTTCCCACCATCTTAATGACTTCTTGCCGGACCCAATCCGTAAAATGCCCCCCCTTAACCTCATTAGGTCTTCGGATACGCATTTTGATATCTTCTTTCAGAGCTGCTTGATACTCCTCTTCCGAAATTTTATTTGTTTCAAACATCCTCTTTAAAACATAACTCTGCCGCATTTTAGCGAAATGAGGATTTACATAGGGCGAATACTTTCCTGGGGCCACCAGAAGGCCCGCCACTAAAGCGCTTTCGGCCGGAGTAGCTTCTCCCAATTCTTTATTAAAATATCCTTTGAAGGCTGCTTTAACTCCATAGTAACCACCACCGAGATAAACCTGATTTAAATAAAGAAAGAGAATTTCTTCTTTGGTAAAATTTTGTTCGATTTTACGGGCGAGCAAAAGATCTTTAATCTTTCGGGTGAATGTCCTCTCCTTACTTAAGAGAAACGATTTCGCCACCTGTTGAGTAATGGTGGATCCACCTTGAACCAGACGACCTTCTTTCATGTTAACGATGAAGGCCCTCATGATCCCATAGTAATCAATTCCTTCATGGTTATAAAAGTTATCGTCCTCAGCGGCCAGGAACGCTTCCACTACCTTCGGAGGAATATCCTCAAAGTTAACTACCTCACGGGTTTCAAGCCCCACATCCATCAGCACCTCGCCGTCTCGCGAGAGAATTTTAGAATTCATAGGAGGGTTATAATCTTTGAGGGAGTTAATCTGCGGAAGATCAGTGGATATATAAAAGATGACTCCCACAATGGAGAAGACACCGAAGAGAAATAAGATTGCGAGTACCGCAAGAGTTTTTGCAAGACGTTTCAAGAACAGATCCTTGGATTTAGGTTCAGGTCTATTTTAAAGGAATTTGAATTTTATGAAAGAATTACTCTTTATAATCTAATTCTTTGAGGCTATCGCTCAGGATTTTAATTTTCTTTTCAGCATTTTCCAAAGTGGATCGGCACTTTTTATAAAGCTCTATTCCTTGCTCGAATTTTTTTAGGCTCTGATCCAGATTCACATCACCTGACTCTAGTTCTCGGACGATTTGCTCGAGCTCTTTGAGGGAGGTTTCAAAGTTAATGGTGCTGTTTGAGTTATCCATAGCGGTTCCTGTTGTCGTTTTGACACCTTCGTTTGTGTTCTATCTTGGCACGTGATGAGTAATACGACAAGGTTTCCATAACTTAGCGATAGCGGAGGAAATTGCCTATGCTAGGTTTCTGGCACACACGTTGCTAAAATTGCCTACAGGGGCATTTTCCGCCCACTCCATCAGGATGAAGGAGTCCATGAAGAATATTTGGGTACCGTTATCTGGGCAAGTGGCCCAACAACGAAAAGTTGAAACCATTGCCAACAATGTGGCGAATGCTAATACTGTTGGTTTCAAAAAAGATCAGCTCGTCTTTAAGGAACATCTGACTGCCCTCACTAAAGGTGTAGAGGATATCGATATCCCTCGCAAAGAATTCTCTCCGGCAGATTTCTACCACACACAAGGTGCTGAAAATGCCATGGTGGCCGTTGATGGTAGCTTCACTATTTTTGAACAAGGGACTCTCATTCCCACTCAAAACCCACTCGATGTCGCACTAAAAGGCGAAGGCTTTCTAGAAGTACTGACTCCTACAGGAGTGCGTTTCACCCGAAAAGGTAATCTTTCTCTTAATCGTGATGGAGAACTGGTCACTGACCAGGGCTACAGGGTTCTCAGCGCTCTTAATGCCTCACCAGAGAGCTTACGAGAACCTGCCTCGATGGATTCCTTCCCTCGTCCGGAAGAGCGGATCTTGCGTGTTCCTACGAACACGAAGCTCACCATTTCCAATGAGGGTGAAATTCTTACTCGAGATGGGGCCGTCGGAAAACTTTCAGTGGTTGAATTCAAAGACATTCATGCTCTTCGTAAAGAAGGCAACGCTCTCTACATAACACCCGATGAAAATAATGTTGTTAGAAACGATATAAAGACCAACGTTCACCAAGGTTTCCTGGAAGGATCAAACGTTAATGCGATTGAAGAGATGTCGGAGCTCATTAAGGCCCACCGACATTTTGAATCCATTCAAAAGGCGATCAATGCCTACGACCAGATCTCAGGAAAAGCCGCTAACGAACTTGGGAAATTTTAATTAGGAGAATGATATGATTCGCGCACTCCACACTTCAGCAACCGGGATGGCCGCACAGGAATCAAACGTGAATACGATATCCAACAATATCGCTAACGTTAATACAACCGGCTTTAAAAAGCAGAGAACGGAGTTCGACGATCTTCTCTATGAAACAGTTCAGGAAGCCGGCGCCAAATCATCCGGCACCACTGAATACAGCGTAGGCCACCAGGTAGGTTCCGGGGCCAAGGTTTCGGCCACCCGTAAAATTCACTCTCAAGGCTCTCCGCAAATGACCAATAACCCTTATGACCTGATGGTTAATGGCGAAGGCTTCATGGGTGTCATTGCACCAAATGGTGAATTAAAATTCACACGAGATGGTTCATTCAACGTTGATGCTCAAGGAAATCTGGTCTCCCGTGCCGGTCACCGGGTCTTTCCTGGAATCGTCATTCCTCCCAATATTATGAAAATTAATATCGCTGAGAACGGTTTGGTTGAAGCCTTCACTCGTGATTCAGTTGAGCCGGTCAATCTAGGGCAGGTTCCTGTTTTTACCTTCGTAAACCCAACAGGTCTTCGCTCTGACGGAGGCAACCTTCTGGCGGCTACCGCGGGTTCAGGTCAGGCGATTCAAAACGTCCCAGGAGAGAACGGTTCAGGTATCCTTATGCAAGGTGCGATTGAAGCCTCCAATGTCAATGTAATGAATGAAATGACTGATCTTATTAAAGCGCAACGAGCTTATGAGATGAATTCGAAAGTAATGGGTGTAGCTGATCAAATGCTTCAAACGGTTAACAACATCAGATGATAAATAAAATTATTGCGACTTCATTCTTGTTTATCTTTAGTGGTTTCGCCTTGGCCTGTGAAATTCACCTACCGGCACATTTAGTTGTCTTAAGTGATCACGCCCAATTGGATAAAACCATCCACCATAGTGGATGCACTGATGAGACCATTAAAGAATTTGCCGGCATCCTTGGCTCAATGGAAGGTAAAATTCCGGCTTACCAACTCAAGCGGATGCTGAAAGTAAATAATGAAGCTATCAACATCCAACCCGCTCAGATTCAAATTCAACACCTGAGTCACCTCATCAGGGAACAAATGCCCCTTCCTTCTGGCATTCATTTAAAGTCCCTCTCAGCGATCAATACTTCGGAAGTTTTGACTCTCACTGAAGGTGATAAGATTCAAGTCGAATGCACGAACTGTCTCTATGGCGTGAACCAACCGATCAATGTGAATGTCACAGGCTTTGACGGAAGCCAACGTTCACTGGTGGTCGAGGCCAGTTTTCGGAAAATGGTCAGGGCCTACAAAGTCCAAACTTTTCACCCGGCTTTTTCTGAAATTTCATCCAGCTCTTTAACGGAAGAATTAGTTGAAGCCATTCCTCATACAGATCTAGTCACAGATCTATCAACCTTGAAATTTTTTAAAGTGAATAAACCCATTAAGGCCGGAAGTCTTCTGCGTCGATCGGATCTTAATGCCCTTAATCTCGTCAAGGCCGGTTTAAAAACCGAAGTCATCATTGAGAACTCACTCTTAAAACTTAAGACCCATGGAGTGAGCCGCGGCAACGGTTCTCTGGGTGATTTTGTTGAAGTCTTTCATCCTCAAAAGAATAAAAAATACTTAGGTAAAGTTATAGATATCAACAAAGTGTTAGTCGAATTATGAGAATTTTATTTTTATTACTTACGTTAAATCTGGTCTCTTGTGCTCAGTATGTGAATCAATTCCACCGTCAAATCGATCGGGAAGATCGTCAGGTGTCGGAATCCAGCGACCGTTATGAGAAAGGCTATACAAATAGCTATCAACGGGAGCGAGATCGCATGCGTCCTGAGAATGACAAACGACCAATCAAGGACCCAGTGACCTATTCTTTGGGCGCTCGTCCTTCCGGCCAAATCAGACCACCGGTGAAACGCGAGTACCGCCCGCAGCGCTATCAGGCCAATGATTTTGTGGATAATGAATCCAGTGGTTCCCTCTGGGCCAATCAAGGATCAAGTGCTTCTCTCTTCACGTATCAAAACGATAAGCGTGTGGGTGACATGGTGATCATTAATGTCCTGGAAAACCTTCGAAACCAAATTTCGGCTGAGTTAAAGCGCACGTTTCCGGATAAGCCTAAAAAGAAAATCGCTAAAGACGGTGAAGCGAAGCCCGAAGAACGACCAGCTCCGACTACGGCGGCAGCGCCTGCTAATTCTTCAGACAACGAAATGGACATGAAGGTTTATGACAAGATTTCCGGGAGCGTAATTGAAGAAGTCAGTCAGGATTACATTCTTCTTCGTGGGATGAAGGAAGTGATTTTTAAAAAGGAAAAAAGATCCATTGAAGTCCAAGCACTTGTGTCAAGAAAGGACATCATGGAAAATGATTATGTGAACTCGGATAAACTTCTTGAGTCACGGGTCTTCATTCTAAGGGACAGATACAATGATTAAACTTCTCCCCCTCTTTCTTTGCCTCAGCTCTTTATCGGCCCTGGCCAATACCAGCCGTTTAAAGGATCTCATCACAATTAAAGGGGTCAGAGAGAATCCACTTATTGGATACGGGTTAGTCATAGGCCTTAATGGTACCGGCGACGGCGGTGGTGAAATCACTAATACTTCTCTTAAAAAAATGTTCCAGACTCTGGGTTTAAACCCTCAGAAAGAAGTTACTTCTAAAAACGTTGCGGCCGTTATCGTAACAGCGAAACTTCCTCCCTTTGGAAGACTCGGCCAAAGAATGGACGTAACCATCTCTTCCATCGGAGACGCTTCCTCTTTGGCCGGGGGAACTCTTCTCGTGACTCCTTTAAAGGGTGGCGATGGTCAGATCTATGCTGTGGCCAACGGCCAAATCTCCATCGGTGGACTTGATCAAGGAAAGAAGCTCGCGACGACTGGTCGTATCCCAGAAGGCGGGATCATTGAAAAGGAACTGGAGCTCTCATTTAACAATAAAAAAGCTATCCGTATGGCCCTCAATAATCCGGACTTCACTACGGCTGCTCGAGTTGAGCGCACCATTAACCAGGAACTCGGTGGCAAGTATGCAACCGCTGCGGACTCAACCACAATTGATGTGATCATCCCGACTTACTATGAAAGAAAAGTTGTGGAACTTATCGCCAATATCGAAAACTTTAAAGTAGTGGCAGACACTCCCGCTAAAATCGTAATCAATGAACGTACCGGAACCTTAGTCGCCGGCGGTGACATTGTGATTAAAAAATCGGCCATAAGCCACGGTGACCTGGTTTTAGAAGTTAAAGGCGGAGCAGGCGGGTCAGGTACTGGAGCGGTCCAATTAATGGAACAAACCACTACCATCAATGACTTAGTTAAGGCCTTGAATGCTTTAGGAACGAAACCTGAAGATCTTATTTCCATCTTCCAGGCCTTAAAGCAAAATGGCTCCCTTTTGGCCGAAATCGAACTCATTTAAGGACAACGGGAAGATTTTTCCCAGGGGTGTTTTTCGCTAACACCCCCCTCTCTAAAAATGCTACACTGTAAAGAGAATCTCATCAGGATGATGGGGTCCCCAAAAAACCAGGATGGTAAGATTGAAAATCAATCCTCAGCTACAAGCACTCCCTGCGCAAAGAACAAATCCGGTTAAACCTTTTGAAGAAATTGCAGAAGGTATGGAAGCCAATTTTACTTCGCACATGCTGGCAGAAATGAGAAAAACTATCCCAAAAGAAACGCCTGATTCTTCCAGCATGGAGTATTACAATTCCTTACTGGATTACGAAAGAGCGCAAACTATGGCAAAATCAGATAGTGGTCTGGGAATAAAAAAAGTTATTCTAGACCAGATAGTGCCCCAGCACATGAAACACTATCTCAAGAACGCTCAACCTCATGTTCGTCAAGGAATGACGAAGGAGAACACAAATGAGTAGCATCGATACACGTTCAGCATTTTTTCCTCGCAGCCGCGATGTTAAAAGCGAATCTGCCCAGGGTGGACAGAAAGTTGACGGAGCTCAGCGGAACACAACTGAACGCGCTTCCGAAATCGCACAAAAGACCTCTACTGACGCTAAAGTGAGCATCCCTGAAGGTGTTAAAGAATTCTCTCGAATTAAGAAAGCGGCGATGAGCGCTCCAGAAACTGACAATTCGGAAAAGATTGCTCGCCTTAAGGCCCAAATCCAGGATGGCAGTTATCAAATCGATTACGATGCCCTAGCGGATAAAATCCTCACTTCTGAGTTTTAAGAGGTTTTACCATGGATAAGCGTATGGATGAGCAAAGACTCCACTACCAGCGTGTCTTGAGCGTTTGGGAAGGCTTCTGCCAGCTCCACAAGGATTTGTATGATTTAACTTGCGAAGAGTATCTTACTCTCCTCGCCAGTGACATCGACAAACTGGAATCCATGCTTCCAGTGAAAGAAGAAATCATTTCTAAAATCAATGAACTTGAAAAAGAAAGAACTGAGTTGATTGAAAAATTAAATCACTCCGGTCTTTTTACGCTTAAAATTGAGCGTGCCGGCGACTTGTTGACTGTTTTCACAACACTCGACAATTCACTCCCAATTCCGGCCCTCCGAAATCTGAATAGCCTTCTCTTAGATATCATTCACAAGATTCAGGATCAGAATAAAAAGAACCAACAGTTCTTAAATAAGGCCATGCTCTCCCTCCGCGATGTTAAACAAGGCTTTACCGGGAAAAAAACATACACCACTTATGGATCTGACGGACATGCCCGTTCGATCAATAGGTAATTAAGCACAGGGGACCAAGGATTGGGCGCTGACTTACTGAATATCGGAAAATCTGGCCTATTTGCAGCGAAACAGTCGATGTCGACGACTTCGCACAATATTGCCAATGCCAATACTGAGGGGTTCTCCCGTCAGGAAGTAAGAACAGAGACCGGTGTGACTCTTAGTGAAGGCGATTACTCACTGGGAACCGGTGTTGAAATCCAAAGTATCAAACGCTCCCACGATGAGCTGGTTGAAAAAAAATTAAATAGTTCCATTACCTCCCATAAGTTCAATGAAGAGCGCACTCTCCAGCTTGGCCACGTCGAGGAAATCTTTAATGAGATTAACTCCGACGGTATGAACAAGATCATGAACCGCTTCTTTAACTCCTTCCGAGAGCTTTCTAACCAACCGGAAAATGAAACTATCCGGAATGTTGTTAAAGAAAACGCTAAAATTGTGACCGGCGACTTCCACCGCATTCAGGCCAACCTTGATGATGTTCGTGGCAGTATCAATAAAAAGATTTCTCTCTCAGTTTCTGAAATCAATAGCCTTACTACAACTATCGCAAAACTTAATAAAGAGATCAGCGTCCAGGAAGTATCAGGCAGTATGGCCAATGATCTTAGAGATCAGCGGGACCGTGCTCTTAGAACCCTGACCGAATATTTCCCGATCAACACCTATACTGATGCCAAAGGGCAATTTGTTGTCAGTGTTGAAGGAGTGGGCTCGCTAGTCGCCGGTGGTATCTCTCAGGATCTTTCAGTTGGATCTTCAGTTAAAAGCGGAGAGACTTCTGCTGATAAGGGTGACGCCCATATCTTCTTTGCCAGCCGTCCGGGCGTCTCTGTTTCAGACAAGATCACCAGCGGAACCCTCGGAGCGCAACTTAGAACCCGCAATGAAGAAATCGTAGGTTTAGAAAAGCAGCTCGACGAACTGGCCCATGGGTTAGTGCTTGCGACCAACTCCATTCACCGTCGTGGTTTTGCCAATCCCCCGGTACCCGTCGATGCTGAAGGGAATCCTGTTCCTAATGCCGCCGCAAAAAAAGTGACCGGAATTAATTTTTTTAAAGAGCCCCTCGATTTAAAACGAGCAGCCGAATACATTTCAATCTCTGATGAGATTGAAGCGGACGTGAATAATATTGCCACCGCTTTAGAAGCAAACAAACCCGGTGACAACCGTGTGGCCCTGGCGATTTCAAAACTCCAGCATGAAAAAGTACTGGGCGGCGGAACCACCACTTTTGAAGAACAATACCTAAAGTCAGTCGGTAACATTGGTCTTCAGGCCGGCAAATCGAAAATCGATGAAGAGCAATCCCATGGAATACTAGCTCAGGCGAAGTCTTTTAAAGAACGCCTCGCCGGTGTTTCCCTGGATGAGGAAGCGGCGAACATGGTCCGCTACCAAAATGCATATGAAGCTTCTGCCAAAGTCATCAGAGCTTCCGATGAAATGTTTAAAGCAGTGTTAGGATTACTTCCATAAGGCATGATGTATGAGTAGGGTTTCAGAAAATTCATCAGTACACGCCATCAACTATGCAGTTGGTAAGACCAAAGGCAAGGTGGAAGATCTCCAAATGAAGGGATCGACTCTTAAGCGTGTTTCAAAGCCCTCAGATGATCCTGTTGGAAATGTTGAACTCCTTTCTATTCGCTCGCAAAATATTGATGCCGATCAGTACATGCGAAACCTTGGCTATGCCCAGACTCAGCTTTCTTTCACCGAAACAGTTCTCGAAGAAATGACCGATCTTCTGGTTAAGGCAAAAGAACTCTCCATCGGCCAGGCTTCCTCCATTTATTCGCCAGAAATTCGTGAAGGCGTCTCTAAAGAGATTCATCAAATCCGTCAGCAGTTTATGAGCCTCGCTAATAAACGCATGGGAAACCGCTATCTATTCTCAGGACAGAAAGTACTGACCCGTCCGTTCGATCAGGAAGGCCAGTACTTTGGTGATAAAAATAAAATCAATATCGAGATCAATAAAGACGTTTACGTGCCCATTAACATTACCGGCAGTGAACTTTTTTATTCTCAGTCTAAAAAGCCTTTAGAGAAAAGTGATCTCGACTTAACTGCTCCCGAGATGGAAGTGAATCCAGAAGTGGCAGTTATGCGTAAACCCGCCAGCATTGAGCCGGAAGCTGTCCCAGTGAGTATATTTGACGAGCTTCGCTCTCTGGAGAATGCGCTCCTGACCGATAATCCTCAGGTCATTCAAAGTTTACTCGAACGGCTAGACAGTAGCATTGACCGCGTTGTTCAATATCGCACCAAGATTGGTGCCCTCACTAACACGATTGTGAACGCGGAAACCAACATCGAAAAAATGAAACTTCTTAATGAGGCCCACAAAAGTAAGATCGAAGATGCTGATGTGACAGAACTCTTTGCTGACCTGCAGAAAGAGCAGGCCATCCTTAAGGCAACCTATAAGGCGAGCTCAAATTTGATGAATACGAGCCTTATGGACTTCCTCAGATAAGAAAATCTTACAATTTCTTAACTTTTTAATGAAATTATCTTGCATTTCCCCCTAAAAATGTAATAAATCTCAGCGCAACAAAACTTTATTGAGTTAGTCAAATTCTTGACAAGAAAGACAAGGATCAACCATGCTGGTTCTGACACGGAAGCTAGGAGAGAGCATTGCAATCGATGACAATATTAAAATTGTGGTCGTGCAAATAAAAGGCAAGCAAGTTCGCTTAGGCATCAAAGCGCCCAAAGAGACTAAGATACATCGCGAAGAGGTGTATCAGGCCATTCAAGATCAAAACACTGAAGCAGTACAGGCCAACATGTCTGACATAGCGCGTCTCGGTGAAGAGCTCAAGAAGAGATAATTTTCCTCCTTGATCATTTATTCGTTTGACTGATACCATCATAGTGCTATGGTAATAATACCTTACCATTTCATTTTGGAGGCATCCGTGAAAGTCAAAACCACTCGATTTGGGGAACTTGAAGTAAACCCCAATGACATTATCACCTTTTCTGAAGGTCTTTTGGGTTTTGAAAATCTAAAAAAGTACTTTGTTGTTGATCCAGGCGACAGCACATTGATCCTATGGTTGCAATCTACCGAAGATGAGAAGGTAGCCTTCCCTATCATAGAACCTAAGATTTTCAAGCCAGACTATATTGCAAAACTTCTTCCAGCAGACCTAAACGGCCTGGAGCTTGAGTCTCTGCAATCTGCCAAACTTTATTCAATCTTAACGATCCCAGCGAACGTTACAGAGATGTCAGCTAATTTGAAGGCCCCAGTGGTGATCAATTCGGCCAAGAAAGTTGGTAAACAAATCGTACTTCAGGATTCAAAACTTTCTGTGAAGCACGAGATGTATAAAGAACTTAAAGTTTATATCGTAAACTTCTCTTCCGATGATGCTCGAAGAACAAATTATGAGCCAAGCATTGCCCTTGAAGGT
>JAEYUK010000095.1 GCA_023432655.1 Pseudomonadota bacterium
GCCTTTATCATTTCAAATGAAAGGGATCCTTCCCCTAATATGATACTGGCCCTGAATTCAATCACCCCTAGTCCACTGGCCCCGAGTATTGCTCCTGTTAATTGACGGCTTCTAAGATGCGGAGAGAGATCTGATGTATCTGGGCCAAGAGCGCCGAGGTAAACAATCTCCTCACAACTAGGGCGTATCCAATTGATGAAATTAACCGCTGTAAGAGATTCGTGGTATTCAAAGCTACTAAAATCGTCTTTCAGCCCATGGACGAGATAAAAAGCTTTATCAAACTTACCTATCTTTGGGAGTGTTCCAGAGTCTAGCAAATCACCTTGGATCCAGGTCAGCTTCTCTTTTTTTGAGTTTTTCTTTTTCTGACGTGAGAGCGCCGTGACTTCATGACCATCATGGATGAGCGCTTTAATTAAAGCACTCCCAACAAACCCATTAGCACCTGCTATTAAAACTTTCATGATGAAATCCTCTTTTGTGAAATCACATGCCACTTAAGGTGCTCGGCAAAAGCTTTCATTACTATTAAATGCACAATCGCCTGACTGAAGCGATAGATGTACCAAGGAAGAGCTGGTCTGAATTCATGAAGGGCCGCCATGACATAACGGTGATCGAGAACCTCCCTGAACTCTAGCCGCCCTCTTTCCATATCTTTTGCGAGAAGCCCTCCTACGACATAAAGAAGCTGACGGTCAGGGGAACTCCTTTCTTCACTTTGTCTTAAAATGAGGATTTTGATACTTGGATGAAAAAGAAAAAAAGTACATTCATTGTTAACAATCGAAACCTTCACTAAAGTAGAAAAGAAAGTTGGAAGCCATTCAAAATAAGTTAGAGCAACCCACCTGGCATCTCTCCCTTGAGGCAAAACCATCCTTTGAATGGAGCGCACATCTCTTTGGGGTGGAGAGAATTTTTTAGGACGATTTGGGGAGGAACTCTTTAAGGCCACACTTAGGGCTTCATCAAGACCTGTTTTCAAATCTTCTTGAATGGGCCACTTGTGACTTAAACTTGGGAGCATCTCGTGCTTTAAACTCAAAGCGAGAGGATAAACCAAGTTTTTCGGAACCTTAGTGATAAAGGTAATCCACCATCGGGACAGTACCAGGGGAATGATATTTAAAGTAATAATCGTTGGTTTTTTTCTAATCTTTAAAGCCGTTTTTTGAATAAGTTCCTGGTAGGTAACGACTTCGGGTCCCGCGATGTCATAAATTCTTCCTCTGACATCCATCCTAAGAAGAGAATTTTCTAAAACATTGATGCAATCATTAAGGGCCAGAGGTTGGGATTTAGTTTTTGTCCATGCCGGACAGACCATGACCGGGAGTCTTTCAATTAAGCGTTCAATAATAGTAAAGGAAGAGCCTTGGGGACCTATAATAAGTCCAGCTCTTAAGACCGTCGTTGGAATGTGAGAACCTCTGAACACCTGCTCGACTTCCAACCGACTTTTTAAATGCCAGGATAACTCTTCCGAATTAGGAATCATTCCGCCGAGATAGATAATATGTCTTATACCGTGCTGAAGGCTGGCCCTCACAAAATTATCGGCCATGATCAGATCAAAATCGTAAAATGTTCCCTGGGATAAAGAAGCGGAAGGAAGCATAGAATGAACAAGGTAATAAGCTTCCTCGCATCCCTCCATGGCTAGAGAAATATCTTTTAAAGAAAACAAATCACATTTCTTCCAACTTAAACGCGGATGATGAGAAGTTTGCTCTCCCCTGGAAAGCCCTGTTATCTCAATATCTTCATGTTGCAGTAGACGTTCAATTAACGCTCGGCCAATGAATCCACTGGCCCCTGCTACCAGAATTTTTCTCATATAAATTCCTGTGATTCTTTTACCGAGTGTAGCATAATCAACCCATGATTTTGATGAGAATCTTACCCGGCATTCTGAAAGAGTTATCAAAGCATGTGCCAACGGTACTTTTCCAGACCGTCGAATGGAGCGAACTTGCTTCAGAGCTTCCCAGAATCACTCGCCGTATGCTGCATAAAGAAGGTTATATGGACCTCTTTATGCAACAAAAAGAGTTTTTATCTCCTTTACACATTAAGCTCCACCACTCCCCTTTAACAGAACACAGCATGGATGGGCATAAGCTCTTGCAGCTTTTCTTTGCGCAGCTCAATTCGCCTCATGGTCTGTTTTTGGATCTTCGCTCCCATCATTTTAATAACGAGACTGACGGCCTTAATTGGCACCCCAGTCATTTCTGGACCAAATTCGATGAGAGCTTCCGTATTGCCCTATTAGACGTCTATGAAGGCTTTTATCTTGAAATGGAGGATAAATATCTTTCAGGCCTAGAAAGAATCGGCCTCATCAAAAAAGAGTGGTCTGAACAAGATAAGCAAGAATTAGCACATCTCTTCCGTTCACAATTTGGTAACAATGAGATGATCTTTGATCTGGAAGAGCTTCAACAAGGCATGGTTAAGATGTCACATTTCATGCTGGATAAAAAAGTTCATATCTCTAAGGATTTTCTCTATCTGGGAATTTATCTCGTGACACTTTACTCATCGCTCGAAAAAACAAAAAAAATATTTAACGTAAAAGACATTTATCTGGAAACCAAAAATCTCTTCAGCGCATAAGACTTCCGTTCGGGACTGCCCTCTCAACCGTGGAAAGAACCACTTCATTATTTTCGTTATAAAAGCCTGTCACAAGAATTTCTGACATATAGGAACCGATCTGTTTAGGGGGGAAATTACAGACGCAAAGGACTTGCTTCCCCAGAATGTCATCTTTCTTATAAAGTGCCGTGACTTGGGCACTGGATTTTTTTATTCCTAGCTCTCCGAGATCCACCTTGATTTTATAGGCCGGTCGACGGGCCTCAGGAAAATCC
>JAEYUK010000128.1 GCA_023432655.1 Pseudomonadota bacterium
GTTCTTCCCAACGGAAACATGATTCCTCTTATCGCTAATAACCAAACAATTGCCATCAACATCGGAAATGGGGCGAGAGTTTATCTCACATTGTCTGAAAACGTTACCGCCATCGGTGTGGCCGTGCCTATAAGTGCCTTTGATAGTATTGGCCAAAGTCTTCCCGGTCTAAATTTCTTCCCGGTTGTAACTACGGATAACGTTGTAGGTACTGCTGGTATCTTTACTGGAGCACGTCCTGGACAAAGCGGTATTGCAGTTGTGGCCGACGTTTCAAGAATCGTGAATCTTGGTTCCCTGATTCCATCACAAGCTTCCACTTTTGCTCTTCAAGCAGAGGAAGCTCAGGATTACGTAAAACTTGATTACCGCTCACATGCAGGTTCTAAAAACCAGAAATCAAAACTTGATAGCATGATCTATAAGCTGAATCAAAAACGAGCTATCTTAAGAATGAGATAGTACCAAAATCCCCGAGAGTAAGGATGCTTTCGGGGATTTTATAATTTAGCGACGATTCTTTTTCGTTGATTACAGTTCCGACATAAAATCCGTAAATTTTCTTTGGTGTTTTCTCCTCCTAGGGCAAGAGGAAAAATGTGATCAAATTCAAGAGCATAAAGGGAGCCGCACTGCTGGCAAGATTTGTCCCTTTCATAAATTTCTTTTTTCAATTTAGAAGTGAGCTTTTTCTTGGTGTAGTGTTCAATGGAGATTTCAAAAACTTTGGCAAAAAATTCTTCGTGGCCCATCTTGTAGGGAGCTAGGAGACTTCTTAGTTCCTGGTACTTTTGATAGGTTTCTTCTTTTAAAGAAAAAGATAGAACGTATGATGGAGGTGGCGGAGGGGTTGGTAAAGATGCACTGATAATTTCCGTTAAAGCTTTTTCGCAAGTGGCGGCTGAAGTATTCTCGATACTCGCTAAAATCTCCTTTTTAAAACCGGTATCTGTAATACCTTCTTTTTTGAAGGTACTAACTGCTTTCCCAATATTTGAAAGTGTGAGGTCTCCGCTCTCAATTTTTCCTTCTATTTCTGGAATCTCGACGAGAAGTTTCATCGCCGTGATCCTTCGTGAGGCTGAAGCCTCTGAAAAACCTAGTTCCTGAACGATATAAGTAAAGAGAGAAGTATATCCCAATTCAGAGTAGAGTTTTCGCGTTTCAATTTCTATTAAGTAGTGAAGGAGCTTGGCAGTTATCAGCCGGTACTCCTGGGCCAATGTTTTAGTGTCTTGCAAGAGGGATTGGTCAGTCAGATAGTGTAGGTTCATCACCTTGGACTAACACGCAGAATATTTCAAGTGTTAGAAAGAAAAGTAGAAATGAGTTTTTATTTCGGAAAAGAATAATGCACTGTTGCTTCCACAGCGGAACCGGTAAAAAAAAAAAGCCCCGGTTTCCCAGGGCTTTTTTGTTTTAGATTTTTCTTGAACCACGTCCGCCAGATTTAGCGTTGGTTTTATTTCTGCGTTTTTCAGCAGCTTCCATCTTCTCAACTCTTTTAATAGAAGGCTTTTGGTAATACTCGCGAGCACGGTACTCTTTCACGATCCCATAAGCATCACAAAGTCGTTTGAATTTTTTAAGGGCCCGCTCAACTGCGAAACCATCAGTAATATCAATACGAATTTTATCTTTTGGGTCTTTCATCTCGTGGGCCAAGCATCCTCGCTGTAAAAGTTAATATGACAAAAATCATTTCGGTAAAAATAGCATAAGACATTAAAAAGGCCAGATTTTCGTTTTGTGCTCTGGGCTTAAATCCCTAAAATCTTAAGGTGGCCAGGAAAGGATAGTGGTCGGAGGGGAGGGTGTTCTTCTGTTCCATCCTTTGAGGGATGGGGAGGGGAAGTCCGCCCAGGTTTTTATAACGGGGGAAATAGGTTTCTAAGGGGTTAATTAGATAAGAAAATTTGTCGGAAATAAAGAGGTAATCTATTTGTTGAACAAAGCGGTTTCCCCCTCGGTTAAAATAAATATAGCTAAAGCGCTCTTCCTCGGGGATCTGGGCGATAGCGGCAATGTCTTTAAGGTCGGTTCGTTCATAAATGGGTCTAAATTCTTCCTCGGTATCGGTTTCCCCGGCATGCCCGTTCATATCTCCACCCACTAGAATGGGAATATCGGGGTAGCGGGAAGTGAGGTCGAGATATATATCCACCAGACCTTTAACTTCCAGAATTCTGCGAGAGCGGCCTTCAAAGTCGGCCTTTTTTAGATCCAATTTTGATTTTATGTGGGCCAGTAAGAAGATGATTTTTAACTCTTCATTTTCTTTTAGATCGAGTCTTAAGACATCCCGGGAGAATCTCCGTGCCGGAAGTGGCAGAGGAAAATCGATGTGAGAATGGATATCAAATTTGTACGCGAGAGTTTTTTTAATGAGATAACCTAAATCTATTCCCCGGTCCGAATTGGAGGGAAGGGATAATGAGAGAAACTCATCGTTCAGAAGATAGCGAGCAAAATTGGCCAGAGATTCTGGTCCGCCGACTTCAGTCATCATGACAATATCGGCTTCCGAATCAAGTATCGTCTGGGCAAGCATTAAGCATTTATCTTTTGATTTGTTGGAAAAAAGAGATGAACTCATGAGTTGCCACTTAATTTCGGTAAGTTCTTTCACCGGCAATGATTCATGATTGTGCTTATCCATGAAAAGGAAGAGATCCTGGGCATTTAAAACCATGACTTTTAATTTATTCATCATGTATTAGAATATAATTATGAAAACGATCAAACAATTCTTGATTCCCGTAATTACTCTAATAGGCCTTAATAATGTTTGGGGTCAATCATCCTCAAATAAGAAATTCATGATTGAGCCTCTTTACGGTATCGAGACCAGACTAGTCAGGTATCCCGAGCCGGCCCGTTATGTGACGGAAGCTGCCTACGGGGCACGACTTCTTTATGGAACAACTCTTCTCTCCGGTGAAGCCGAGTACACCACAACGAAATCACGGAAAGATTACCCTTCTGCCAGTCAGAAAGTAGAAGATTCAGCTGAACGGGTGAGTTTGGGAGTGAGAACGACTTTTCCTATGGGAAAATTTATTGGGGCTTACTTTCGGGCAGGAGGACGCGCCAGTCAGGGAGAAACAATTGTGACTACCGCCGGAGAGTCTAAAACGATTGATAATCCGCTTCGAATTGATCCTTACGCAGGCGCCGGCATTCAAGTTGCTGTGAGCTCTTTGATGGCCATCAACGCCGGGGCCACGATGATCAGAAATGCCGAAAATAAATATGATGCTCAATACACACTCAGTCTTTCCGCCCGCTTCGGCAACAGGTAATCTATTAGCATAAATCGATCAAAGGATGATTATGCTTAAACTGTTACTGCTATTTACATTCATGATGAATTTATCCTGGGCCCAGGAAAGCTTCACGAGCGGCGAGACTAAGGTGCTTAAAGCAGAAGCTCTCCGTCTGTGGCAGAAACGAGTCGATCAGCAAAGTCTTGAAGAATCCCTTTCAAAATTTGAGCATGTCCATTCTGCTCTTCCTCAGGATCTCGAGACTCTGACCTATCTTTCAAGGGGCTATTTCACCCTAGCTGAATTGCACCTGACTAATGAGGATCTTAAAAAACGTAACTTTGAAAAGGCCCGGGCCTTTGGAGAAAAAGGCCTTGCCTTAAATCCTGATTATCAGAAACATGCTTCAAAAGACATTGAGGAGGCCATCGAGAAGCTCACCGAGAAGGAAGTAACAATCCTCTATTGGTCAGCAGCTTCATTAGGGAAGTGGGCACGTCTTAATGGGATTATGTCTTCTTTAAAATATAAAAACCAAATTCTTGCGATGATTAAGAAAGTGGAAAAATTAAGGCCTGATTTCTATTATGCGGCCGTGCCACGTTATTGGGGTGGTTACTATGCGCTCGCCCCATCAATAGCTGGTGGTGATATGAAAAAAAGTAAGAAGAAATTCCACGAAGCGATGGAGAAGGCACCTGAATATCTGGGAACCAAAGTTCTCTATGCGGAATTTTATTTGGTTAAAAAGGGTGATAAAAAAGAATTTAAAAAAGTTCTGACAGAAGTCATCGCCGCCAGCAACGGTCCTGAAGAAATTACTCCAGAAAACATGCTGGAGAAAAAGAAAGCTGAGAGACTATTAGAACAGACCGATGATCTGTTCTAACGAGATTACATAAAAAGATTAAATGGAAGAGCGGCCACGAATGCGACAGCTAAAACGATGGCCGTTCCGACCAGAATTGTACCTACAGTTTTATTGAGCAAATTTCCCATAATATTCTCCTGATCTTAGTTTAATAGCGAGGAACACTGGGGTCAATCTCTAGTGACCAGGCATCTATTCCCCCTCTGAGGGAAAGGGCATCATGTCCATGGAACTTGAGGAATTGAGTTGCATACAAGCTTCGAACGCCGTGGTGACAATAAACGATGAGAGGCAGTTTATCATGGGGAAGCTCATTATAGCGCGCCTCTAATTGGTCCAGAGGTATATGAAACCCTCCGAGACTTGAGGCTTCACGCTCTTCATCCCGGCGGACATCTAAGAAGTTAAAAGCTTTCTTATCCTTGATCCATTTAGCAATTTTTTGATTATCAATTTCCATCTTTTTTCTCCGGAAGGGTGATGA
>JAEYUK010000130.1 GCA_023432655.1 Pseudomonadota bacterium
CCTGAGAAGTCCTCTTCTAAAGCCTCAATTTCTTTCATGATGTCAGAAAGTTCCTGGTCGTTGAAATTCTTATCCATATAGGCACCCTCGCAAATGAGTTTTATTTACGCTAACTCGAAACTAAATCTTTATCGACCTACTGCGGAAAAACTTTAGGAAAATAGTCCGTTTTCACCCTCTTTTTCCATGACAAAAACACTGGGATAAGTAACAATCTTCACTCCCAATTAATGAATTATTTCAATACTTTTGCTTTACCAGGGTAGGAGAGGCCAGGTTGCTTGAATAAAAAGACTTTTTTTGCTGAACATTGGTTTGCTAAAGAGACTGGATCAAATGATGCATCCGATGTCTTTTCACGCGGTCAAAATAGGCCGGAGTCTGCTTTTCTTCCTTCAAACAAGTTCCCTACTTTCACTCAAAAAGTTCCAAAGCGCCCAATAACTCCTCCAGAAGAGAATAGCCGCTTCTCTCCCCTCCACTGCTTTACTCCTGGTTGGAAAGGCGACTCACTTCTTTCAAAGAATGCCGTCAAGTTTGAAAGGCTCATGACCCTAGTTGAGCTCGATATCAAGAATGATCTTTTTAAAAATAAAGACTTTCCTAAGAGTATTAAACTGGGTCTTCATAATGAATTCATTTCTTATGCCGAAACACTAGGTCTTCATTTTGAAGAACTCGATGAAATTGGAAAATTCTGGCAGATGATTGATCCTGATAAGCTGGCAGAAAATCCTAAGCTTCAGGACTTCATTGATATCTATGCTAATCGTGTTGCAACCATCACATTTTTTAAACTTCGTTTTATCTCTTCACTCATAGATAAATGTGGTTTTGAACTCACGCCCAAAGCGCTTCTCTATCCAACTGCTTTCCTTTCTCAAATTTTCAAAAAAGGCAGTCAATCAGAACTAGAATCGAGAGCCTTGGAAAGTAACCTCTATAGTTGGTATCAGCCCCATGAGGGAATGAAAGAAGTGATGAAGGAATTGTTCCTGATATCTAACCAGTTGACCATCACTGAGATCACAAAACAAATTTCCCTTCGAACGCAAATTGCTCAGGATCAACAAAAAGTTTATTCTCACGCTCTATCCCACCTAAGTATGGGTCTTTTCCTGAACGCTTTACAGATTAACTATCCACTCTGGCTTGAAACAGTGGAAGGACAAACCTCCTATCGAGGTCAACTCGATGACGAGAAGATTGTCAGCTGTAAATATTTCGGCGACTACCTGGAATCCTTGTCGCTTTCTCACTGGCTGGCCCAGGAGAACAACATTGGTTTCCGCTGGGATCAGGTCCTTTGCCCTGACTTTAAAGGTTTAGAATTCATCTCTGGCCACTTTACTAAAATTTGTAACGAACTTCAGTTTCTAACATTCTTAGTTCATAAAGCAGATACCCAGCAAGAAGCTCCGGTGGAATACATCTGCAAGATCATGAGTGGGCACTTCCGCAATAGAAAGAACGCCCAGGCCCGTCAGGGTCTCCTCTTGGACAGCAGCCCATTCTTCACCTCAACTTACGATCGTGTTGTTCTTAATCTTTGTCATTTTCCAAAGAACAATCCACAACACTATCTGATGACCCAGATCCTCGATCAAGTGAAGTTCCTAAAACCAAATGGGTACCTTTTTGTTCTTTCTTCTAAGAAATTATTTGTTCCATCACTGAGAGAAAGACTTGAACCGGTTTTAAAAGAACTTAAGACGGAAGCGATCTTTGATCTTGAAAACGTTAAGGGTAAAGGAGAGCTTGGCTCTTACATCTACGTTTTCCGTAAAAAGAATCGCACAGAAATTGATCGCCAACTTTGTTCATACTTTAGAATATCCGCCGACTTGGAAAACTTCCAGCAGTTTGCTGTGATTACTGAACACTTACGCTCCTTCTATTTATCGCATTTGAATGAAGTGCCACCAATGGCCCATCTGGATTTCCCGGACACCTTCCGCATTGAGTTCTTTCAAGAAGCTGTCGTTAATGGAATGCTCATCCATTCGGCCAGTGAAGACTCCAGCCGGATTACACATCCATCCTACTTCAAAGGCCTTCTGGCGAGTTGCGTGCCGCTTGATACAATTTTTGAAATCAAGTCCATGCAAACGGGCGAGAAAAATCCTGGAAAAGACCTGGGACTTAATCTGGGGCTCAAACGAGATATCTCCTACTTCATAGTCGTTGATTTTCGTCATAGTGATGTAAACATTGAACTTCACCCGATGGACACATTCAGATCAATTCATTCTGATTACGGTGAAACCCTCTGCAGCTACTTTGAACTACTTCCAAAGATTCCGGGACTCAATCCCAATATATTAAGAAACTACTTCCTGACTCCGGTTGGTAAGCAAGTAACCAATCTCACTTTTACCGGTGGTCCACAACTTGTGAAAGGGAACTTAAGTAAATTCTTAGTTCCGAAATTTTTGACCCAAACAGAACTTTTACCAGATCACCTGAAATCAGGTTTTAAAACACTGGATATGAATGAAGAGGCCCTTCTTGAGGCCAATCCTCGGGACATCCTTAAGGCCTATGCTCATATTGATCAGGTAACAAAATCCCTTTTCCCTCGCTATGCTTGTGAAATCCTTTCACGTTTATCAAATTTCGAAAGAACACTTCACACACTTATCTGGAAGATGGATGATATCCGTTTTGGACAAAAAATAAGTTTTAATAACCCGGTTATTCAATCGCAATTAGTGCAAAAGAAAACGGTTCCGCTTTATCCGGAAAACCGTGACGTCTATATTGAATTCGTTGAAGGTACGGTTCCGAATGACATTCATTCAACTCTTACTGAAACTCAAATGCGAGTGACTCATGAGGGTGAACTTAAACTTTATTCTCTGGAACTTATTCATCATGGAAAAACCATTGTAAGACTCCACGGTGAAGAGACAATGATGCTATTCATTCAGTTCCTGCTTTCTCACGCCAGTAATATCGCCATTTCAAAAATCCTTCGTGGTGTCCATGTCCCTGAAGTGTCTGATCTGAAGCAAATTATCGAGACTACTCAGTCATTTAAAACTGTATACCAGGATCTTTTGAAAGAAGTTGAAGCATCCATCATGAATGCTATGAGGCTTCACGTGAGCACGAAGGGACGATCATGAGGATTGTCGTTCAGAGAGTGGAAGATGCCTCTGTGACAGTTGAAAATGAAGTAGTGGGATCAATCAAAACCGGCCTCCTTCTCCTTGTCTGTTTTGAGCAAGGTGATGACGACCAGAAAATAAATAAGGCCATTGATAAAATCAGTAAACTTCGCATCTTTGATGATGCCGAAGGAAAAATGAATCAAGATATTTCCCAGGTACAGGGAGAAATCCTCTCTGTCAGCCAGTTTACTCTCAGCTGGGATGGTTCAGGCGGACACCGCCCTAGCTTCGAAAAATCTATGCCTCCGCAGGAGGCAAGACTTAAGTACGCTCTTTTTAACAGGGAATTAAGAAGTCGTGGATTAACAGTTAAGGAAGGTGTCTTCGGGGCTTTTATGAAAGTGTCACTGACCAACAACGGGCCAGTGACTTTCCTTTTACAATACTAATTCATTAATTCGCGGGACAAATCCTTTTTCTTGCCTCTTACCACTGACACCAATTTGCTACGCTCTTTTGGCGTGCGGTTAACGGTTAAACGAATATTCATGCCGGTAATGGAGCCGTTTCGGTCAGCTTTATTTTCAATGTGCCATTGCGCCCCTGACTCCTCAACCATCTCTTTCAGAATGATCAGATTCATATCCAATCCATCTGCCATGGCCTTATCACCAGGACCTGCGAATTCAAGTTCAGAAGCGCTGAAAGTGTTCTCAGCTAAGAAGAGATTAACCACCGTTTTATCAGAGTGATTTTGATTTGAAATCATTACCTTCTTATTACCGTGGCGTCGAGAAACAAGTTGATTGATGGCCGCGTTCATCATCTGTTCAAAGCTTTCATAGGGAACATCGAGAACCACATCGCGTACATCAGACATATGAATGGAATCTTTCGACTGAATATTCTGGATAGAAACCAAAACTTCTTTCAATGAGGTCTTATGATGAGAAGTAGCGATTTCTTCGACCTCATTAATAATCTCTTCTTCTTTTTGAGAACTCTTTGGCGGCTCTGAAACGATCGACTTAGTGGACATTCGTTCCAATAACTCTCCATGATAATCGCGGAAAATCTGGGCAGTAACTGGCATCCCCTGAGTCATAAGAGCGCGATCAACCAGTTGGTCCACGATGGCACCCACATTGGCCTTTCCGGTGTTAAGAAAATTTAGTGCTTCTTTTTCAAGCTCACGCTGAACTTGAATACGGTTAAACTCCTGAAGAGAAAGAAGACTAATCGCCAGAACAAAGACAATAAGGCCCGCCCCCATGAGATATTCATCAGTCATTTTAATTTCTTTTAACTGAGAATTGGTTGCATCGATTTCATCCATCAGGGTCACTTTAAAATTTTCCATCTGGGTATAACGATCAACTAGCGGTGATAAAGAGGTCGGAGCATTTGGCTGACTTAACATCGGACCATGAGTTTTTAGAACTTTTTCATGAAACCAGTGAACTTCTGAAATTAACTGGTTTAAAGTTTCATATCCCTTCCCTACATTCTGACGGAAAGGATTGATGCCTTTAATCGTCTCATTTAAACATTCATCCGATAAACCCATGAATCCACGGTTTAAATAAGGGGACTGAATATCCTTAATCATCATCGCCGTGAAAGTCTGGGAGATGCGGTTAAAACAAGTGCTAACACCCTGGCTCAGGATATTCATTCTATCTAATTGCGTTTGATTTACCTGTTGATGCCAAAAGGCGGCCAAGGTCATAACTAAACTGAGACCACAGGCCATATAAATTTTAACTGGAGAAATACTGAGTAATTTTTTCATGGGTAGCCAACATCCTTGTTGTTTTCACATCTTAAAAAAGCCAGTGTTATTGTCTCTTTTAAGAGCAATATGAGTCAAGTTAGGAAAATTTGCCCGACTAATTCAGTAGGTCTGTATAATCTTGCCGATTTCTTCAGTTTCGTTGATTCTTTAGCTCATCATGATATGATAATTTCAGAGTAAAGGAGTCCGGCAATATGTCGGCCAATGAAGTTCATCTTAAACTCAGAATCAATTTCCCTGTGATCCTCATCACAGTTCTCTTTCTGCATCTTCTTACCCTGGCCTTGAATACACTTCCAGAGTTAAAGAAAATCGCCGATCGAGAAGCCCCTACTCCTCTTAAGATTAGGCAGATCAAAAACACTCAGAAGACTCAAGGATTGTTAAAAACGGATCTCTATTTGCCGGAAAAGAAAAGTGCTCTTTCGGATAACAAACCTCCGGCCAGTAAATCGCCATTAAGTTTCAAGGACCTTTCTATTCCTAAAGTGAAGGAAACGGTGGCCCCCCAGAAAGTCACTGCCCGTCCCGGAACCCGTCCAGAAACTCCCAAAGCGATCAATGCCATAAGCCTTAAGGGACAGAAGTTTAAAGAAATGGCGGAAGGAACTCCATCAGGCAGTATTGCTGTTAATCGCAGTAACTTCGGCGGTGCCGGCATTAACGATGCTGTTGTCAGTATGGAAGTCCCGGATGGTGTCGAAATTGATGAATTAAATAAGTATGAACTCATGTTCTACAGCTTTCAGCGTCGGACAGCTTTGAATTACGCTAATTCAATCATGAAGAACCTGAATAAATTCAGTCGCGAGAATCCCCATTATAAGTTTGATCCGAATTCAAGCATAGTGATGACGGCAAGACTGACTTATGATGAGCTCGGAAACGTGAAGCAAATCAAAATGATCCGCTGGACCCATGTTGATAAAGTTCAAAACTTTTTTGAAGATGTAGTGAAAGGGATCGACCAGCTTCATAATCCGCCGAAGGCCCTCTGGGAAAAAAGCGGAGAATTTTCGATGTTCTTCACTCTCGAAATTAACGGCTAGTTATTTAGAAAGTCTTCCCACTTAATACGAATCTTATCCATAAGGCCACGCGGCTCTTCTTTGATCAGATTAAAAATTGAAGCACGCATCTCTTCTTCCATACTCTCTTGCGAAGATTTAGTCATAATTCCTGCGGGAATCATGGCACGAATGGATTCAAGTTCGTTTCTTTTTTCTTTAATCTTATTTTCAAAATCCGGATGAGTCAGAACGAAGGCTTCAAATTCGGCCGTCTCTTCTTTTGATAAAGATCCATCTAAATATGGAACAATCTTTTTTTGAAAACTAGTGTAGCTCACATTTTTCTCAATCATGCATTTACTGCCTTATTTAAATCATTCAAAAGGAGGAAACGGCCATTATGGATTTTTTCAATCACTTCATAACGAGGCATAAGCGTGATTTCTTCAATCTCATCCACGGTAAATTGAGCATCATAGCGAAGGCCCATTACTAAACGCACTTTGGGTTCAAGGGAGTAGTAAGGGACAAAATCCTTAGGAACTGTTAAGCGCATTTGTTCTGTTAATTGAAGAGAGCGTCGTACTCCAATGTCACCGATATGGCGGAGAATTCCTTTAAAGGCGGCTCTTCTAAAGAGTTGGACTTCTTTTTTAGAATTCAAATCGATCTCTCTTTTAGAAAGAGTTTTTCTTTCCTTAAGAAGATAGGCATTGAATCCATCAATGACTAATTGCTCGGCCTGAAGATCATCCGGGATCAAGGTAAAAGCAAAGCGATAGAGCTTTTCCGAAAGTGGAGCTACTAATTGATATAAATCTTTTCTTTTCATAGTTTAATCTTACTCAAGGGGGGGCACTTCCTTCAAGTCTTCAAAATCTGTTAAAAGCTGTCAGTCAATTACGTTATTTCAAGTAGTTAAACTAATAACTCAAGGAACTTATCAAGTTTTCTTGAGAATTTCCGAAAGGTTCAAGGAGTAATACTAAGCCGAGGACAAAACCTCGAATGAAGGTTCCTATGAAGCATCTATCAATTCTCTCTCTTTTCACTCTCATGAGCATGGTTCTCATGGGCTGCTCACAAGAGACGACGAAGATAAAAAATTCTTCTGATAGCCAGAATCCTTATTGTATCGGCCAGGCCTACTACTCCACCCCAGGCTGTCCTGGATACACCGGAGGTTCAGGCGGCGGTACGACAGGCGGAGGAACGGCCTGTACCAATCCAACAATTAACGATAAAACTTGTTATAACTATTGTAGCGTTCATCCAACCGGTTCAGGCTGTTTAAGTAATGGGACCAACTGTAACATCTATCCTTATGCCTATGGATGTAATGGTGGCGGAACAGGCAGTAACCCTCATAAACAAGTTATTTCAACTTACGTTGATAAGAATTGGGCCGTAGATTATCCCTATGTTCCACCTGTTCAATGTAATCCCGCAACGACACCATCAAACATTAATTACACCCCTTATGAAACTCGTAAAGGGAGTGTGACTCTGGCAGGTAAGAATGGCTATGATCCGGCTTCCGGACAGGCCTACCTCGATACAACTTCCCAACTCCTACAATCAGTAGCAGGGGCGAGAGAATTCTTCTGGGGAGATTCGACTTTAAAAATTAGATTTAAAGCAAACGTTCAGCCATATTCGGTCAAGAGTTCTACTGTTTGTCCTGGGCGCAAAGAAGGTAATTCCATGATGAAGGGATATGGACGAATCAAATTCGATGTTTCATTAGTGGGTAGACGTGGTGACGGCACAACTGGAACAGAATATTTAGGCACTCAAATTATTGATGTGAATAAATGTACTTCGGCCATTGATCTTTCAAGTTACGCCGAAAGATATCCAAACGGGATCTATCTTAAATACTACAATGTTCAAGGTAACAAGAACTGGTCCCCAGGAATTGGATATGAAGCCTATTACGATAACTATGGCTTCATTTATCCTCAGAACCCTCACGTTCAAAATACCTGGACAAATATCCGAGACGCCGAATGCTGGTCTATCGACGTAGAAGTAGCGGCCGACGGTACTAAGACTTTTGATTAAGCATTAAATCAATCACTACGTCCGCCAGATTCTTCTGGTAGGCGTAGCTGACTTCAACCAACAATCCCGGGCAAGTGATATTCACTTCAGAGATGGCGTCGCCTAAGATATCGAAGGCCACCCAATCCACGCCATAATCCATCAGTTCTTTTACAATAGGCTCGGCGCGACTGCGGGCAAGCTCACTCAATGGCTCTTTCCAGAAACTCGCTCCCTGGGCGATATTAGAGAGGAATTCACCGTCCTTAGGAGTCTTTAAGATAGTTCCTATCTCCACTCCCTTAAAGTAAATGGACCGGATTTCCCCTTTCGTCACAGCTTCGATAAAAGGCTGAACGATAACTGGCCCCTGAAGTTCAATGACTTTCTCTTCAAAACGCTTTTCCCAATCATTTAAAGGAAGTTTCTCTACCCCTATACCACTATAGAGATCCATAGGTTTTAGAATGAGGGCCGAAGGCTTAGGATCTAACTGCTGAACAAAGTTTTGAGCAAGTTTTAGACTCTGACCAATATAGCTGGGAGTTGCTCCCTGGGAGCGATAGGCATAAAGCTTTTCGTTAAACTGCATAATTCCACGGGGATCATTCATCACCTTGATTCCCTGGGCAACCAAGTTATCAAGCATCCATAAAATGCGCAGGTAACGGCTATCAAAAGGCGGATCTAAGCGCATGTGAATCACATCGCTGGAATTAAGTTCGATGACTTTTTCGCCCGTCGTTTCAAAGCTCGACATATAGATTCCATCTTCTTTGAATGTGCCTTTAAAAGAATGGACGCGAAGCTTTTGAGTGCCTTGGTTATGAACCGCAAAATCACTTTCAAAAAAAACGTACGTCTCAATTCCCCTCTTCTGCATTGCCAGAGCAAGCATCATTGAGGAATCTTTTTTGATATTTAATTTATGAATGGGATCAATCAGCAGCAATTGGCGCATGAGGTACCTTTATTTTAAGAAAATCAGTGAAGCTTCCATAGTTTGACTGTTTTTCGTAATCTACGTATTCCATTCTAAGCCAAGTTAAGTACTGTTTTAAGTCAAAACTTCTGTGACTTTTCAGCTGGTAAAGAAAATCTTGCTCTTCTTCATAAGTAAGAAACGCTGCAAAGCTTGCTTGGTTCCAGTCAGGTTTAACCTCACACTCTGAGTCTTCCAGCTGAATTTCCACACAATAGGATTTTAAACCAGGAATGAAAACTTCACTCACAAAACGCTGCGTAAGATCATCCGCTTTTTCCGGAGTAATGAAACCTCCAAGTTTCGCGAACTCCGTCTGAAGAATGCCAATCAGATCCACCACTTTCTGAGACAAAAGATTCTTTTTATCCTGGATCTCAAAATGCTTTTGAAGTTCTGGTCGGTCTTTAAAATATTCCTTTAAAAGTTCTTTCCCATAAAGAGTGGCCAGATTTTCATTTAGCTCCACTTCATCTTTAATAAAAAAGATGGTGTGAAATAATTCATGGAAGACAAGTTCAGCTAGCTCCACATCGTTGTATTCAAAGAAGGAGGAAAGGATACGGTCTTCAAAGTAGCCAAGGGTGGAATAGGCATAGACCGGACGAATAAAGGTCGCAAGATTCTCTTCACTTTCTAATTTACGAGCAAAGGCTTCCGCGGAATTCTTTTTGAAAAAACCGATGTAAGGAAAACTTCCCAAGACTGGAAACTTAAATTCCTTAGCTTCAATTTTTGTTTTGTTACTGGCAATGACTAAGTAAGTGACGGCCTTGTGAGGAAGAATCGTGGTTTTAGAGTAGATACTCGTTTTTTTCTCAGAAAAGTAAGAATAAAAAAAACTTTTATACTCACCAATCAGCTTGATCTTCCTCTTCATCTCATCTGAAATTTCAGGATCTTTTAAGATTTCTTCGTTATCTCGCCCCGACCACTGAAGTTTTGCCTGCTCCATCCCCTGCTCGGAAATATACCCAAACATGGTGCAACCACTAGTTAAGAAGAGAAATAGTAAGACTTTAATAAGCATGGATTGATTTTAACGAATTGCCCTTCATGTTCAATCAATTTATAGGTGACTATTTCTGGTTGCTACAAAGACAAGGACGGATACCAAGATAGTTCCGACAAGTATTTTGATTAATATTGGAATGCCTGGGTTTAAAGCAATAAAAATGAGGGACCCCAGAATCATCACTGCGCATAGAATTTTGGCCCGTGGCCGAATCACCCTTCTCTCATTCCAGTCTCTGAGGCCCTCTCCGGCCACTGGCAATTGGAGAAGCCACTCATGAAAACGAGGAGAGGATTTGGAAAAGAGAAAGGCCGCAAGGATAAGAAAAGGAGTAGTAGGAACCACTGGCAAAAAAGCGCCAATGATTCCTAGAGAAAATGCGAGCCAGCCGAAAACTAAAAGAACCAGTTTCACAGGTTCTTCCCGTGATCCTTTATCAGTTTTCCCTGCGTAGACAGTGCTGTGGCCGATGTAATTTCCACATCGACCCAATGCCACTGATAATCTTTTTCAAGAGCTTCAGGTTCAAAGTGAACAATTCTGTTACATGATGAGCGGCCCTGCCACTTTTGAACACCCTTACTGATATTTTTTCCATCAACTAATACCCGGTAGGTTTTTCCAACCATCCCCGCGCGAATTTGGGCCTGGATATTAAGCTGAAGATCCATCACTTCCCGGAGACGTCGACCACGAATATCATCCGTCAGGACATCATTCATACGGGCAGCCTTCGTCCCCTTACGGGAAGAATAGGCATAAGCAAAGATATTATCAAATTGAGCATCTTGAAGAAGCTTCAAAGTGTCCTGATGCTCTTCCTCAGTTTCATTCGGAAAACCAGCAATAATGTCACTGGTAATTACCATTTCTGGATTGGCCTTGCGCATTTTTGCTAAAAGAGTGAGGTAATGTTCCACCGTGTACTCACGAAGCATGCGCTGAAGAACCGAATTTGAGCCCGATTGGACAGGAAGATGTAAATGATTGGCGAGCTTTTTAGAACTTGCATGAGCTTCAATCAAATCATCAGTCACATCATAGGGGTGAGAAGTCGTGTAACGAAGAAGATGAAGGCCATCTACCTTCTCTAACTCCATAATGAGTTGGCCTAGTGACTCTCCGTTATCTTTTCCGAAAGAGTTCACGTTCTGACCAAGAAGCATCACTTCCTGAAAGCCCGAATACTCAACTAAACGTTTAACGTCAGTCACGACTTCCGCTAAACGCCGGGACTTTTCTCGACCGCGTGTAAAAGGAACAATACAATAAGAACAAAACTTATCGCAGCCTTTGATGATATTCACAAAAGCTTGTGGAGTCCCTTGAGTGATTTTTGTTTCGATCGAATAGTTATCCGAACGATCCCAGGCCGTCACAGTAAATTTTTTCTCACCGGCATAGGCCCGATATACCATCTCGCCGATGTTATCAATCACATCTGTTCCAAAAGCAAAATCAAGCTGCTTATACTTTTGAACCAGATCCTTCCCTTCAGTCTGGGCAATACATCCACCGGCCGCGACGATGACGTTTTTCTTCATGCCGGTTTCAGGATCAATATCAGGATTAGTTTTTAATTTTTTGGTTTCACCTAAGTGAGAATAAAATTTCTGATTCGCCAGATCTCTTACCGCACAGGTGTTGAAAATCACCAGATCAGCTTCAGACTGCTCGTCGGTCTTAGTGAAATTCATTCCCGATAAATGAGAAAGAATTCGTTCGGTATCGTGGTAGTTCATTTGGCAGCCGTAAGTTTTCAGCCACACTTTACGAGGAGGAAAATCGAGCTCCCCCACTTTAATGATATTGGAATCAGTGGATTGCATAAGTCCCCTAAAACATTAGTTATTCAGTCTAAGACTAAGGGTTGATAAATTTGCCGCAATATAGCAACTTGGGCCATTGATGTAAAGAAGCGAATTTACCGGTTCCGCTGTGGAAGCAATAACGCGTTAAAGGATTTCTAAGTGAATGGCCAAATAAAACATGAGGTTAAAGATAAAGTGGAGAACAATCGGTGCAAAAACCGAATGAAAGCGCAGAAGGGCCTGGCCGCAAATGACTCCTAGAACGAAAGTATAAAAAACCTGAAACCCTATGAATGGCACATACTCGGCCGGAAGCACTCTAAGCCCTATTAGATGAGAGAAGGCAAAGATGGAGGCCACCAGCATGGAGGTAACATTTTTCCCTCCCACTTGTGAAACCAGGGTTCTTTGGAAAGTTTGTCTGAATACTAATTCTTCTAAAATGGGAGCAAAGAAAAGAAGATGCCACTCTAATCCGGTCACTAAACGAAAGGGTGTTTCTATTTCCATGTACCAAATAGCACCAATTGAAGCTACGGCAAGAGCGATGACTTCAAGAGTCGCTTTAAACGTTTGTTTATTAATTCGCCAGCGAAATTTCCACGGCAAACGGAAGAAGAAGGAAACACCAAGAGCGAAAAGCAGATCAAATATGTAAGAGAATGAAATTGAAGATGGCAGTTTATGCCAGGGAAGTCCCCAGGAAAATGAAAAATAAATGATGACCAGGAAGAAAAAACTAATCAACCAATTTCTCCCGCATTAGCGATTCTGTGCAGTAACTTTATTATTTCATCATAGAATTGCGGTTTTGTAACTTTGATTATTTGCTGAAATGTAGGTGTTTTGCTTTCGCCATGGCCCGTGTTTTTATCATCGAAGACGACAATCTGAAGTGAATTGTCATCTCTCATGTAATAGAAGATATCCAGATTGAATATGATAACTCTTAAAACCCTTTCACCACTTTCAGGAACGATTCCTGAAAAGCAAGCCCCGGTTAGGATCAAATCTCTTTTCCCTTTCATGCTGTCTAAGGCCCTGGTCACAGTTCCAAAGCTCGCCTGAATCCATTGGAGAACCCGCGTTTCATTCTGAAAATCCATCGTGGTTGCCCCTGTCACAGGAGTCAACATGAAATCATTATTACTATCCAAGCTATGCTTTAATACCGAGTGAAGGGCCAGATTCATCATTGGAACAAGCGTCTGATTATCCTTACTCACTTTTTCTGAAAAAACTTGTTTTTTACCTTGAAGAAATTTAAGCCTATCTTCTTTATCACGCTCCCACTGAATGATAGTGGACTTTGGTCCGTGGACCTCAATCACCCAACGTCTCCCTGAAGACTGATTAAGATCGAAATTCCAGGTCACAACTCTCCATTCGCTCCCTTCTGGAGTGAATTCCATGAAAAGCTTTTTAGGATCTTGCTTAAACCAGTTGAACAGACTCATTTTAAGAATTTTCCCGCCAAATGTTCCCGTATCTCGTTCCATGAATCCGAATCAAAAAGAAGCTTACGATCATCGAGCTTTATTAGGCCCTTATCAGTTGCGAGATTTAGAAACTTCAATAAATCGTCGTAATAATTATTAATATTAAAGATAGCAATGGGTTTGGAATGAAGACCTAATTGTTTCCAGGTGAGAATCTCAAAGAGCTCATCCATGGTTCCCATGCCACCAGGAAAGATCAGAAAGGCATCCGATAAGTCATACATCATTTTTTTACGAGCGTGCATATCTTTTACCACATGAAGCTCTGTGAGCCCGCCATGAGCAATTTCTTTTTTCATTAACTGCTGTGGGATGACACCTCTAACAACGCCACCTTTGTTGATGAGTTCAGTGGCAAGCGCCCCCATGATTCCAATACCTGCTCCGCCATAAACCAGTTCAATGCCATGTTGAAAGAAATCGTTCGTGATGATTTTGACTTGACGGTCAACTTCTGGATCCTTACTGGCATTAGCTCCGCAAAATATACAAACTCTCATCTTCTTAATCTCCGAGCAAAAAATTTAATGTAGAGGATTTCCACAATCATAAAACCTCCGAAAGCGAGATAAAATCCTCCCGTTTTCCAGAAAAGCCAAACAGCTGTGGTTTCCTTTATTGCAACGTATGCCATAAAGACGGCAAACACTAAAAGAAACAAACACAAATGCCATTCAAGCGTTTTATAGAATTCTTCCGGTAGCGGCGGTCTTTGCTTAAAATCCATCAACATTTCAAACATCAGCGATTTCTTTTTTAATTTTTTGTAAATAAGAAATAGTCCTATGGCCATTCCTGTAAATGTTGGTTGCAGCTTAAAAAAAATACCTTCCTGAGCAATTAAAGAAATTCCTCCGAGAACAACAATCAGTGCTATGTTTAACTTAGAAAGTGTGTGAACGTGCCCTGTAAATTTCTTTTCTAACCCCATTTCCAGTAAACCTAGAACCATCCCACCAAGGAGAGCGATCTCCAGAGTGGAATAAGTCTCTAAAAGCCAATAGGCCAGGGCCGGAATAAAAGAAAGCAAAAAATAGGGTCGAGAAGCTTGGTTCATGCTCTCAATGTTAAGCTATTTTTCGCAACTTTTCTTCACAATAGATGAGATAATCCTCTTTGAAATTAACCGGATCAAGAATTTCTACTCTCGCTCCGAGAGTCATCAGCCACTCATAGAGTGCTTCACAGGGTTCCACATATGCGGCCCAGATGAGGTCACCGGCCGGATTCGTGACCATGCATGGCTTACCTAAGAATTGATGCTCAGGAAATAAATTCGTCGAATGCGGTTCGTGAATCTTTAGTATGAGCCTGGTCTCTTTTTCATTCATTGCCCGGATGGCGGTTATGAATTCTTCCACTTCATAAGCAGTTACTCTCGGCTTAGAAAGAGTTTCTAGAATTGAAAAAGCACTGATTTCACCTAAAGGAACAACAAAGAGACAATGATCAACGGCGTCCTCTGCTATAAGACTTAAGCTTCCTTCTAAGTGAAGCACTTTATAGGGAAATAACGAATAGATTTTTTCTTCAGAGGTTGATAACTGAATCATTCTCTGATCTGCGATTAACTCTTCAAGTTCGTTTATCATTGACTGGAAAGAAGTACTTAGTTCCTGATCCCAGGTTTCCAATTGGCTTAGAAGTTCCATCACAACCTTAATTGGACCATTTTCCGTCACTTTTCTTTTTAAAGAGTAGATCGCCGGATTTTCCACTCCTCGCTGCTCGTCAAGCATCTTAAAAAGCTCCATCCACTCGCTGGGAGAAAGAGGCAACATATACTGAATGGCCTCCGACTTAATATCAACCCAGCATTCCGATTCTTTTTGATAAACTTCGGCCCCAACACCATCAGGGAAAATTTGTCTAAGAAAGATGAGTGTTTCTTCCGGTCCTAAGCGCATTTCCTGGGCCAGGTCGTTTAACTTGATAGCGCCTTGTTTTCCACCGAGAACCATTAACTTCTTCCACACATCTGGGGCAACGTCTTTCTTCATAACACCTCTTTCCTGACACTCCTTATCGGGTATTTTCCTTCAAGTCTTTAGTGCAAAAAAAGGTTAGAACAGAGATAATAGGGGGATGAGATATTTCATGCAAAAACCAATACTTGGTATCGGAATCATCCTTTTCGGGCTCTTTATCACCCAACTTTCAAGAGACGGACAACTGAATTTTCTTAAAAGAGATAAATTACAGCGCACTTCGTGTGATGCTGTGGTGGTTAAACTGGAAAAGGCCGTGCCTTCTAATTGGAAGGTTTTTTGCGAAGGAAATAATCTTGCGGCCGAAATTAACGAAGTCATGATTCCACCCAACGCGGCCAATCTCCAGGCACTTCTCTACCGCCAGCTTGCGAATCACTTAAGTTATATTGCCCGAACTTCTTATGTCGAGATACTTGAAAGAGTCATGTTCGTAAGAATTAAAATGGTTCATCCCAAAGTGGAAATCAACGCAGTTACAGAAGGGCAATACATTGTGAAGCTTGCGACCTTAGAATCGCCCGAGCACATCATGGCCCATTTGCAGAGCACGGTTCAGGTCAAAGAAACGGTCAAATAATTCGGCATTCTTATCTTCAGCAGTTTCTACAAATTCATAGCGAAGAGCGTGAAGAAAAAGTCTTTCCGCTTTTTTCCCGCCATAAAGTTCATCTCCCAGGATAGGGAATCCTAAGGCCGCGAGTTGTGCCCGGATCTGGTGACGAATTCCAGTTTTTAGATTCACCAGGAGCAAACTCTTTCCTTCCTGATGCATGATTTTTAAGACGGCGAGAGTCGCTTCCTGAGTTGTGGCTTGAGGCCATTCGGATACTTTTTGCTTAGCTCCCTTCTGACCTGTAGGTTTAAAATGGTGCGACCAAAGACCGTCTTTATCAAAGTCACCTTCAACTATCGCCCAATAAAACTTTCTTTTCATGGCGGTATTAAAATTGTCTCTGATACTTTTTAATGCTCTTTCATTTTTCGCAAGAACCATTACCCCGGAGGTATCATGATCTAAACGGTACAAAAGCCCTCGGTCATAATGTTCCTGATTCACCAATAAGGCTTCCCATTTACCTTCCGTCGCCAGAAAATTCAAAAGAGTATCTTTATCGGTATAACTTAACGGATGGCAATGAACGCCGTAAGGCTTATGAAGGACAATATAATCCGATGTCTCACTAAGGATTTTAACTTCAGGTCCTATGTAAGTGGGATTTATTTTCAGGTGATTTACCAAGGCCAGAGGGAGTCGATACACTCTTCTCACCTCCAACGGAGCTGATTGTTCTTTGGAGGAGTAAAACTTTTTGATGAGTTGCCCGGAGCTTCCCAGTGTTTGCTGGAGGGCCGCTTTAAATGTAGATCCTCCGCTTATCCAGGAAAATTCAACAAACTCCATAACTGGGCCTCGACTTTGCGTCCTTCA
>JAEYUK010000160.1 GCA_023432655.1 Pseudomonadota bacterium
TCTTTAAAAAGAATTAAGACATGATTGGCCTGATCATTGGTTATTTCTTCCAGGGATTTAGTAAGAGCATCTTTGGCGGCCCTTCCAATCTTCCCTTTCAGGGAGAGAATCAAAAGGTTGTTACTTGTTATACACTTATATTCGAAATCCATTTATTACCTCGGCAGCATTGTTTCATACTCCGAGAAAAATTCATAGACGGACTGTAACTACCCGAAATACCTGAGTTCCAATTAAAAGTTTTTAAGTCCGATAGGACTAAAAATAACAACTTTAATTGGCACTTAATGCTCATCAAGCGGTAAGGCCTTGGAAGCTCTGGCCCCAAGTTCTTTAAGATTTTCCATACGACTTGCTAAGCTGCCTTTCCCTGTCAGAATCCTCGATCGAAGGTCATCAAAGGAATGTCCAACCTTTCTGATTTGTCCTTGCATGTGATTAAGTTCTTCGGCCACTCCTACAAACTTGTCATAAAGAAGTCCCGCCTGGCGGGCAATTTCAATGGCATTTTTCGTTTGTCTTTCTTGCTTCCAGATACTCGCAACCGTTCTAAGTGTGGCCAGTAAGGTTGAGGGGCCAACTAACATTATATTTTTCTCCCAGGCGTGAGAGAAAAGTTCACTATCTTTTTGCATGGCCAGCATGAAGGCGCCTTCAATCGGGATAAAAAGCATGACATAATCCGGCGTCGCAAGCTTATCAAGCATATGATAGTTTTTAGAGGATAAACCTTTGATATGAGCATAGAGAGAATCCAGAAAATGAGAAAGATCTTCTTCTTGTCCTTCGTTCACATAGCGCTCATAGGCGACGAGACTTACCTTTGAATCAATAACGAGATGTTTATTTTCAGGAAGATTTATCACGACATCAGGCTGCTGTGTTCGCCCCTCCTCATCTTTCAAACCCATCTCTTTCGCTTGAAGGACGAATTCTTCACCGGCCCGTAGCCCTGAGGATTCCAACAATTTTTCAAGAATCATTTCTCCCCAGTTTCCCTGCATTTTGACATCACCTTTTAAAGCGCGGGTGAGATTTTCAGTTTCACTGCTCATCTTCTGCCCAGTCAGGATAATCCTCTCTATTTCGGAATGAAGTTTAATTCGGTCTTTTGTATCAGTCAGATGCATCTCTTCAACTTTCCGCTGAAAATCAGTCATCTTGTCTTTGAATGGGTTTAGAAGTAATTCCATACCACGAAGAGAATCTTCTCTGAATCGCTTGGATTTCTCTTCAAAAATTTCCTGGGAAAGAGTTTTTAATCTTAGTTCAAGCTTCTCCGATGCTTCTTGGTGGACTTTTTCCTGGATCGCCAATTTTTCTTTGAGGATTCCATACTCTAGTTGCATTTTTTGAGATCTAAAGTGATAGATCGCCAGTCCTACAACTAATCCACCTGCTCCTATCAGAACCTCTGAAATCATTATCTAACTCCTTGATAACTTTATTATTTCTTTTTTTTCACCATTCCACAAGGTTTCACTCAGGAACGGTCAGCTTGTAGCCGATAAAAGGACTATGAAATTTCTTACTTTCATGATCCTAGTATTCACACTTCTTCCCAAGGGCCACGCCCAGCGGGTTCAGAAGGCTTCCTGTACTGATATTGATGTACGGGAAATAAATCCCGTCATTAAAAACAATAGTCAGCTTGCGGCCCATTTTAAAACTCCTCGTAATCAGGATTCGATCGGATGGTGTTATGCTTTCACTAGCGCTGACCTGATGAGTGCAGAACTTGGTGTTCCTGTTTCGGGCATGCACATAAGCACCATTTACAACAATCTCATCCTTAAAACGCCGTGGATGCAAAAAGAGGTTGATGATGAGAGATCAAAAAATCCGAGCAGCTATGCTTTTACAGATGTCTATGAAAGTGGAAGAGTTCAGCTTGCTATAAAGGAAGCCATCTCAAAAGGGAAAATATGCACGGAAAAAGGTCTGCCCTTTGATCAGACACATACCAACCAAGTCCATGATCTTATAAGAGCATTGGAAGAATTAAAACCTCAGGTCATTCTGAGCAATATGGACCGTGCGACTATTTGCCGTGAAATTAGCAGTATTGTTACACCTTTTGTTATCAGCGGTCAGAACATGACGGCAATAGCAGATTCGTTTGTAAAGGATAACTTGAATCAAACCATGACTCTATTTGCGGATCATGCCTGTAAAGAATGGGTTCATGAGATCCCGAACATGGAAGTTAAGTTGGTTAGAAAAGAAACTGATCTGGAAGCCTTCATGAAAGAAATTAATTTTAACATTGTGAAAGGTCGCCTCCAGACGGTGGACTATGATGTTAAACCATTTACGGGAACAGAAGGGTTTCATTCCAGTATTATCGTGGGCAGACGCTGGAACAACGATCGCTGCGAGTACAATATACGGAACAGTTGGGGCAAAAGCTGCGCCTCTTATGTTGCCGGAATCGATTGCAATAAAGAACAAGGAACCTTTTGGGTGAGTGATGAACAATTATTTCAAGCTAGTAGCAATATTCGTTATATTGCAAAGTAATTTATCCTTGGCCTGTATCCCTGCTCAACTTGAGCATCAAGGAAAATCAATTAACCTGTGTCACGACAAGGAAAAAGATCTTTATCTTTCTAAAAGTTGCTCTACCCTGGAGAGCTGCTTTTTTGAGAAGAAAATAACTCTTAAATTCTATCCCAATCAAAGCCCTGGCTTTTCACTGTGCTATCAGCTAGGAGGAGACGCATTTTTTGGAGTCGTTAAAGGAGTGAAAGATAAAATCCCTTTCTGCATGAAAAATGGACATTACGCTGATCAGGAGAGCCTTCTCCTACAGTACCGCTCAAGTAAATGACAATTGATCGGAATGCTCCTTTCCCTTAGAATTTAACTATGACTAAGAAAACTAGCTCTCATGAACTGACCGTTAAAGTTGATCAAAACCTTGCACGTAAATTTCAGGAAGCGGCCCAGAAGAAAACCGACATTAAGGATTTCATTCAGGAATTCCTGGTGCAGTTTCTCTCTCCCGATACCAAAACCGCTTACATCAAAGATTTAAAATTCTTCTTCGATTTTCTTAAGTCGGGAGGTGTTACAGTTGGCCACCCCGGCGAAATTCAGAGTTATCACTTTCAACTTTACCGCGACCACCTACTTGAAAGAGGTCTTTCTTCCGCCACTATAAACCGTCGCCTGGTCTGCATCCGCTCATTCATGAAGTGGGCAATTGCATCTAAACTGATTGATCACAATCCTTTAGACACGGTTAAACTTCCTAAAGTTCAAACCGAGTCCCCCACTGTGGCCTTTGATGACGATGAAGTGATCCAAATGCTTAATGCCCCTGATTTAACCACTCACAAGGGCAAAACCCATCGATTAATCATGGTTTTACTGTTTCATCTAGGGCTAAGACGATCTGAACTTACGAATCTTAAAATGCATCAGATGGTGTATGATCGCACTCATCATGTCCTGAGGATTCAGGGTAAAGGAGATAAACTTCGACTCATTCCTTTAAACGAAACAGTCTATGAAGAAATTCAAATTTATCTTGCACACTTGAGTGATAATGGAATTTCATTGGGGCCAGAGGACTATCTCCTTCAGACTGACCTTAATACCCGTAATATCCGCCCTATGGATGGATCAACCATTTTTCGTGTGATCGGAAGGTATGCCAAGAAGCTTGGAATAAATAAATCTGTTTCCCCCCACTCCTGTCGGGCAACAGTCATTTCTCATTTACTGGACACTCAACATGCGGCGATCAGAGATGTGGCGACCTTTGCAGGCCACTCTAATATTACGACCACCGAGCGCTACGATAAAAGAAGAAAGAATCTCGATAAGAGTGCGGCCTACCAGGTGGACTTCTCATTAAAAAAAGAAGCCTAAGCTGATTTTAAGAGATTTTTTTGATATTGGTTACGCACGAGTTCCCTCGAAGACTCCACGAAGCGCTGGATAGTTTTTATGCCAGTGTTCTGGCCATCGATAATTTTCCCATAAGGTAAGAAAAGAAAAACCTTTTTATTCAGAGAGAAATCAAAACTCGATTGGACAGACATGTCTTCCATTCGGCATAACATGGCATCTGAACTTTGCGCGGAGTAAAGTAAATTGTAAGAGAAAGGTGCCAGATGCCTTCTGATATCAGTGACGTTAGAGTCATCAGGGAGTTTGAGCATTTGCGAATTAATCATAATCCGCACCATTTCTTCTTGTGAAAACTTTTTTAAATAGGTTTCTGACTCCATCGAAAAAAGCATTCCATGGGAGCCTAGTTGCTCTAAAGAAACCAACTGGGTTTCGGAAAATTGGGAACCATACTGAAAAAGGACTTTGCTCTTTAATCTAATCCGGAAATCTCTTCTAGGAAGTCTTTCCTGAAGAAGATAGACCAAAACAAAGTCTCGATAAGTTGATTTATTAAAGCACTCCGAAATTGACATCCCCTTATATGGACCGCTGCTTGAGATGAAGGAAACTTCGCGAGGGAGAAAAGGGTCCAGGGCCTTTTGATTAAAGATGTAGTTCTCGTAAAGAGAATGCATGGTGGTCTGTTGGATATTTGATTGAGATCTGATCCAAACAGGTATCTGACTCAAGCGAGTCAAAGCGCTTTCCCGGAGCTTAAAATCATTCAAAAGAATACCGCTTTGAAGCTGATTTTTAATGGCCTCACAAGTCTCATGAAAATCGGCCCAATGAAAAACCATCGCCCCATTATCACAAAGAGGAAACTCTTCTCCCAAACTTTTGGCGAGTGGAGATTCATTCAAAAGGTGCGGCGAAAACAACTGGGAAACGGCCTGATTGCTCATAGAAGTCCTCTAGATGATAAGGATATATCTTAACCTATCTCGGTCTAATGGAGAGAAATTTAAACTTAATTATCCAAGTGAACGGACAATCTGGACAAATGATTGATTTTCTTTCCTAAAGAAAGAAAACGAGAAATAACTAAAAATTAGTGAGATTCCGAAGGGGATAATTAAACTCATAAGCACATGACTGGCATCGAGCTGGACCGGCAGCTGTCTTTCCACGAAGATATCTGGCATAAGTGTATGCCCGAATCTTTCTAAAAGTAGTAAGGTTACGTAACCACAGAAACCGCCTACTAAAACAGTCAGTCCTGAAAGAATTAAAGTAAACTTAAAACATAGGCCAATGAGCTTTTTCTGAGACATTCCGAGAATCCAGAAACTCATAAGATCCCGCCGGATTTTAGAGTAAAAAATAAGGAGCCCTGAGGTAATGGCGATGGCCACAAGTAAGCTCATACTTATGAATAAAAAAAGCATGACCTTTGTTTCTAAATTCAGGGACCAGACTAAGGCTTCATTCATGTCTTCCCAGGATAAGATTCTTTTAGAAACGGCAGAATCATAAGACTTTAATTGATTCAAAACATTAGTAGGCACTTCTCCAAAGAGTCGTATCTGATTAACGCCCGGATTACGAAGAAGATTCTGCACTAAACCTAACCGCCCCCAAATCTCAAAATCATCTACTTCTACAAGTTCTGTATACAAATAATCCGAAAGAGTTTCCGTTGTAAAACGCGGGACTTCCCCCATGAGAGAATCAGTTACTCCGGGAGCGATGACCTGAACCTCATCTAAAAACTGAAGTTTAATTTTACTGGAAAGATCACTTCCCATAACTAAACCACTGAAATCCTTATTCGTGAGGAAATCGGGTCTTTCGTCATCTAAATCTATCCCATGAAGTTTTGCAGGTGCTACAAAACTTCGGTGTTTAAGCATGACTTCAACTTCAAGCTCAGAATAAAAAGGAATGGCGTTTTTACGAAGAATGTCTTTGAGGTCATCTAAAGACTCATTCGTAATATGATCAAAAATGATTAAATGGGTTCCGTGAACATTTTTGGAACGACTGATGAGACCTGCTTGAAGTCCACCCATAATCCCCTGGATCACCATAAGACTAAAAGCAGAAAGAAAAAGACCCGTCACGGCTATAAACAATAACCGCTGACGAGTCTTAGCTCTTAAGATATAGGAAAAAAAATAACTAAAAAATGGCCATGTTCTCAAAGGTCGTAAAACTTTTTCTTATCGTTAATCATCATGGATAAGAAAGGAGCTATTTGATAGCGATCTGCATTCACCTCTTTAGCGAAGTTATTGAGACGTTCGGCTATCTGATCAAGTCCTTCCTGATCGGCCCACTTACAAAGCCCACCACGGAATGGAGGGAACCCTGTTCCATAGATCATCCCAATATCCACTGTTTCGGCCTTGTCCACAATTCTGTCTGCGAAAATATAGGCCGCTTCATTAACCATTGGCAAGAAAAGCCGCATTTGTATTTCCATTTCATCTTTGCGGATCTTTTTTTGTGGAAGAAGTTTCGTAATTTCAGGATTTTTCCCGGTAACTTTCCCTTTTTCATCATAAAGATAAAAACCTTTATTGTTTTTCTTACCTAAAAGTTTTACTTCTAATAATTTTGAAGCAAGTTCACTTGGTGTGGCCCTTTCCCCTAATCCATCGTGCATGATCTTTCCCACTTTCACGCACACATCAAGTCCTATCTCATCCATCAGACGACAAGGCCCCATCGGCATGCCAAAATTAAGAGCGGCATCATCTAAGTCTTCAACCGAAACACCTTCTTCAAGAAGATAAGCGGCTTCATTTAAATAAGGGGCGAGAATTCGGTTCACAAGAAAACCTGGGCCATCTTTCACTACGATTGGTGTTTTCTTAACATCAAGAACCCATTTAACTAATGTATCGATTGTTTCTTTAGTCGCTCTTTCGTGGGAGATAATTTCGACTAAGGGCATTTTATTAACGGGATTAAAAAAATGAAGGCCAGCAAATCTGCCGGGATTTTTTAGAGCTTTACTCATTTCTTCGATAGATAGTGAAGAAGTATTACTTGTGAGTAAGCAGTCCTCTTTTACATAACTTTCTAATTCTGCGAAAACTTTTTTCTTAATCTCCATGTTCTCAACCACAGCTTCTACAACCAGGTCTACCGATTTGAAGCCTTCAAAGTTAAGTGTGGGATCAATTGAGCGCATCTTTCGATTGAACTCATCACCCGACATGCGTTTTCTCTTAACCATACCAGAGAAATTCTGTGAAGCTTGCTTAAGGCCTAATTCCAGAGCTTCCGGTGTGAGATCTTTCATCAATGGGGCCTGATTATTCTGGGCAAAAAGCCAGGCAATCCCTCCTCCCATCACTCCAGCCCCGAGCACTGCTCCCTTTCTGACTGAAGGAAGTTTATCTTTATTTTCAAGTTTTTTAGAATTATCCGTCAGAAAGAAAATATGCTGAAGATTTTTACTTTGTGAACTCTGTGAGAGTTCAGCGAAGGCCTCAG
>JAEYUK010000249.1 GCA_023432655.1 Pseudomonadota bacterium
TTTCTTCACATTAACTGGAGTCGTTATCTTTCCCATCCTCAACCGAACTGGGAGATTTCCTGCACCCAAAGCCGTTTGAATCATACCGGTCGGATCGAAGAAACAGTCACAGATGCTCTAAAGTCCGCAATGATCCGCCAACCACTGAGCCGTGATTGGGAAAAGAAAAACTACCCTCCTCAGACTTTTTACATTCGTCTTGTAGATGATCTTCTTACCCTAAGTCTCGATCTTACGGGACTGCCACTCTATAAAAGAAATCTCCAACAACTTAAAGGTGACGCTCCTCTAAGAGAAAATATCGCTTCGGCGCTGGTGTACGAACTTTGTAAAGATCTCAAAGAAGATGTTTTGCTGGTAGATCCGATGTGCGGTTCGGGAACTTTTCTTACAGAGGCCCTGCCTTTTTATACCCCCCTTCATCTGCGCTCATTCGCTTTTGAAAGTGCGCCTTTTTTCAAAGGGAAAATGCTCAAAAAAACAAAGAGTATTGAAGCTCATGGTTTAGTCACTAAGGCCCTTGGTTTTGATCTTAATGAAGAACTTCTCCTGAAGGTAGGAGAAGAAGTGAAAGAGCTACCACTGGAATTAAAAACTCAAGATTCAGTAAAGGCCCCCATTACATCTGAAGTTCCTATGATTATGATCTGTAATCCACCCTATGGTGAACGCATTCAGATCAGTGGAAAGCGCGGAGTCTTTTTAAAAGAGGCCTGGGAGAAATTCCTTCAAACGGATAAACCACTTCGCTTTGGCTGGCTTCTTCCAAAAGATATGGATGATTTATTTTCAAAACCAAAAGGGTATCGTGAACTTACCCGAAGAAGTTTTCGAAATGGCGGACTCGCTGTCACCTACTGGATCTGGGAAAGAGTTTAAAGAAAATAAATAAGTCCGCTGCCGATGATAAAAGAAAGTCCTAGAACCCAGGCATTTCGGGAATTCATGACTGATAAATACTTACTAAAAATGAGTATCATCACAATCATTAAGACAAGGGCCGGGATATAATAAAACTCCCCCTTTAGTCCTTCGATCGCGCCAGTGGCCTTAAGCCCTTGAAAAAGACCTAAAGCGAGAAGCAAGGCCGAAAACTTGTGAAAAGTTCCATACAAAAAAATTTTTAAATTATTCATCTTTATAGAATACCTGAGACTTCACCCATACTCCACCTACGAATTGAATGATAGCGATTTCGCCAGCGGGGACATGGGGAGCATCCTTGAGCGCAATATTTTTCAATGAATAAATCTTGGCCTCAAAAGTTTCGCCTTTGGGATGAAGGATTTTAAGCACATCACTCTGACTCAGACCTTTCGGGTTTTTAACCAGGATCGCCAGATGGGACCCCTTTTCGACTTCGAGAACTTCGCCGACATAATTTCCTTCACGCTTTTGGAGGCGAGAGTTTTTTAACTTCGGAAAAAGCACATCGGTTTTGTTGACCAGATAAAATCCTCTCATCAGATCTTGAGAGTAATCAGTTTTAAAAGTTTCAAACTGACTCTGATCAAATTGTTGGGCGAGAGTGATAATACCGGAGAGCTTCGAAGGAGTTTCCCATCTCTGATCAATTCTAAAATAGGATAATCCCATTTCTTTTAATTCAAGAGCAAACTCAATAAGACAGAATTCTTTTATGTGAAACATAAAAGTTCCGTGCTGATTCTCAACAATTGGGAATCCTTTATGAGGAGACTCTTCACTCTCTCCTAGAGCTGCCAGTTCTTCATTCTGAGAAACCTTCTCAGGAACAAGTGCGGAAAGCAGTGGACGAGGAGTATAGAAAAGAAGAATCCGACCAAATCCCAGAAGCTCACAGGCCACCGGGAGTTTTTTTACATAGTCAGAAATGGTGTTTTTAGAAAGTTCAATTGAAAGAATGAGTCTTTCGATTCTTCCTTCTGAAAGCTTGATCCAACTCTCCAGGGCCTTAAGATTATGATTCCCATTTTCTGCAATAAACTGGATGGGTTTATCCGTATGAGTTAACACCCAGTGGAGCGCCCCTGGATCTTGAACACGGACAGCGTCAGTAAATGGCAGAAGATTCTGGATGTCCGCGGTCTTCATCACAAAAACATCCTCAGTCATCAGGATGTCCCATTCCAGAAGAACTCTTAAACCTAATTCGCGAGATCTTTGCGATAAAGAAACAAATTCTTCCGGGGATAATTTTCCGAAACGAGATAAAGATTTTGGCTCGAGGATGACCTCATTAAAGCCTTGATCTTTTAAAAGGTTTAAATCGTGGAGTGTCCGTCCATAGGTTGTGAGTTTCATGCGTTCACCTTTTGACGAATGAGCTGCATACCTTCCACTCCAGGTACAAAGGGGATTCTCACTAAGGTCGAGGGCTTAGTCCGCGCCACAGACTTCATCGATAAATCCATGATCTCATCAACCTTAACTTTTATCACTTCTCCGGAAAAAGGGAGGATCTCTAGTTCATCACCTTGATTGAAAGCATTCCTGACTTCCAAAACGATACCTGCTTCTGGAGTGGCCTCAATCACCGGGCCCACCATCTGCCACTCGCCATCGGATGAATTTTCTCGTTCATTAAAAATTGATTCAGGGCCCGCTTTCTCAACTAAGCTTGCTTGCGTATAAGTACGATGTGAGACTTTTTTAAGTTCTTCTTCCCAGCGTAAAAGATCATCAGAAAGAAAGTGTCCATGAGCTTCATAAAATTTCAAAGCTTCTGAATACACCTTCGCCATGGTTCCCGCATAGAGATGGGATTTCATCCGTCCTTCGATCTTTAAGGAATCAATTCCCTCTTCAATGAATTCCGGTAAAACTCTGAGCCCCTCAAGGTCTTTAGAACTCATGAAGTAGGCCTTCTTCTTTTCCAAGGTATCAAGACCCTCTAACGAGTATTCAAAACGACATGAGTGAGCGCAGCCACCGCGATTAGAATCACGTCCTTGAGTGAAATTGGAAATCACACAGTGCCCGGAGTAGGCCATGCACATAGAACCGTGAACAAACATTTCAATTTCAATGTCCGCTTCCCGTCGGATTTTACCGGCCTCTTTTACAGAAACCTCCCGACCTAAGACGATTCGGCTTGCTCCGGCCTTTTTCCACAGGTGGGCAGACTGGACATTAAGTGAAGAAGCCTGAGTAGAAATATGAACAGGTATTTGAGAATGTTCACGTACCGCCTGAATCACTCCAAGATCGGAGACGATCACAGCATCAGTTCCGATCTCTTCGAGGTAGCGAACAAACTCCGGTAGCTCCACCAGATCTTTATCATGCAGGAAAGAATTCAAAACAACATAGACCTTGGCCCCACGTTCATGGGCAAAGGAGAGGCCCTCACGGAGTTCATCCAGAGTAAAATTCTCGGCCGCTGTCCGAAGGCCAAACTTCTGGCCTCCTACATAGACGGCATTGGCGCCATAGAGGATGGCCACTTTTAATTTATCCAGACTTCCGGCCGGCGCCAGAACTTCGGGCAGTTTTATTGGTTTATTCATGATGGTGTGTTTACCAAAATTCAGACGTAAGTTAAACTTTTCATAGAAGAATATGCTGTAAAAGGGTGCTCGAATTGAAAAAAATTCTCTCTGGTCTACTGTCGCTAATCCTCCTGGCCATCATAACTGGCGGAATTTTCGTATTCATCCGTTATAAGAAGAATCCTGAGCAAATCGTTCCTTATCCCTATACCTTCCAAAGTTCCTATCCTGAGATACCGCTGGAGGCGCCCATCCTCATCACCGGCGACCGCATGGGCGTGTACTTTGCTAAATTTTCAAAAAATCTGGCGAATGCTATTTCTGTTAATCTAGAGAATGCCATTAAAGTTCAATCCATTGCCCAAAAGGGCCATGGTATCCACCGCACCCTCCATCAGCTTCGCTCTTTAAAGCAGTGGCCTCAGATTCTTATTTACCAAGGTGGCAGCGAGGAGTTTTCCGAAATAAAATTCAATCTCTCTGAAATTTCCAAGATTAACACCAATTTTTCCCGCTATAGTGACGACCGGATTGAAACCATGCTGATTCTTTATCCATGGCTTTCAAAAATTGTTTATGAACCCATTGAACAAATGGTGTTTAACCAGGAAGTTAAGCCTTTTGAATATGAGCAAAAGAATTATCTTCGCCGACTTGAGACTGAACTTCTTCTCTATCGCCAGCATTTGATTCAACTGGTGGCCATGGCCCGGGACAGGAACACCCTTCTCATTCTTTCCACCACTCCGATTAATCTGGATATGGCCCCAAAAGTTATCTGCGAGTTCGCCACCACGACCTCCATTGAAGCTGACATTTTAACTTTAAGAGACCTGATCGCTGCTAAGAACCCTAAGTCCGCTTATGCTTTAGTCTCTAAATTATCGGCCCAGAACCCTACGAATGCTGAGATTTTATTTCTCCATGGTCAGGTGGCGAAGAGTCTGGGGAAACTCTCGGAGGCCAAGAGCAAATTTCTTGAAAGCAGCGCCTATGATTGCCTGCCTTGGCGTGTGACAGAACTTCAAAATTCTATCATAAGAAAAGTGGCCCAGGACCACCAAATTCCTCTCTTTGATTTTGCAGGTCTTTTGGAACAAAACTACGACAATGGCGTGACCTTTTTTGATGAGCATTATCCTCAGAATATTTATTATGAACAGGCCATGACCCAATTGGGTTTAGTCATCCAGAAAATCCTTAAGCTATAGGAGTATTCATGCAAGGCTATCATCAAGATTACGAACCATTTGAAGTTATTTGCCGTGAAGGAGACCCCTCTTCAGATATGTTCTACCTGGAATCAGGAAAGCTCCTCATCTGCACGATAATGGGGACCGAAGTTAAGGTGATTGCTCGTATCGGGCCCGGTGAATTCATTGGAGAATTGTCATTTTTTGACGGCAAACCTCGCGCCAGCCATATTGTTGCCTTGGAAAAATGCCGAATTATTCAGATCCCCAAACCAGAACTTCAGCGCTATTTACCTCAGTGGTTTACTTTGGTTGGGAAAAACCTCACTAAGAAAGTCCGCTTACTGGATCAAATTATTCATGAAAGCCGCTTCAGGAAAATCGGGGCCGAAGATCAAAAGCCACTCTCTATCAGCGAGCAACGGGACATCTACGCAGCTATAACCCATCAAGTTTCTTGAGTATTTTGGACACGATGGCCCTAACGGTGGTAAACTTCTGATACTCACCGGTGCCACTTTATCTAGCGCCTAGTCACATAAGTGGCCCTTAACCCGTCTTCTTGGGTTGGCATCATAATCGCAACGCAGAGGATTGGGGACAACAAGGAGGTTGACCGTGAGAACACACATCTGGATGATTATAATGGCCCTTGCACTTACGG
>JAEYUK010000290.1 GCA_023432655.1 Pseudomonadota bacterium
GCCTTTAAAGTACCGCTTAAAGTCCGGTGACACAGTTGAAATCCTCACTTCTAAAACCCAGACACCTTCAAAGGACTGGCTAAAAATTTGTAAAACATCCCGTGCGATCACGAAAATTCGTCAGTATTTGATGAAAATTGAGCGAGATGAGCACCGTGCGATTGGCGAAGAGATTCTGGACAAGGCCCTTAGGAAGTTTGATACCTCTGTTAAGAGTTTAGATAAAAAGCACGAATTTAAAAATCTCTTTGAGAAGTACCACTATAAGACAATGGAAGAGTTATTCGTTAACATCGGATCAAATCATCTTCCGATTAAAGATGTACTGATAGCAATTCCTTCCATTCATTTTTCTGAGACAGATGAAATCGACTTCAAAGAAGAAGATAAGGAGCTCGAGAGCTTCTATAATCGGACCCAGAAAACCGCCCGGAAGAGTACCAGTAATGACAACGCTGTTATTGTAGATGGTCTCGATGATATCGTGGTTAAAATGGGACGTTGCTGTAACCCCATTCCCGGAGATCCAATCACAGGGATTATTACCCGCGGTCGGGGAATCACTGTCCACGCTGTCGGTTGTAACCGGGTAGTGGAAATTGAGCAAACCCGCCAGGTTCATGTGGAATGGAATAAGCACTATACTTTTAGCCATCCGGTGAACATAAAGGTTACGACTCATGATAAGCCGGGGATTCTTTCTAAAATCTCCAAGTCCATAAACAATGCAGGCATCAATATCCGTTCTGCTATCGCCCGATCTATGCCTGATCAAAAAGGTAGCTTTATCTTCGAGGTTGAAGTTAAAGACTATTCAGAACTTCTGCGAACGATCAGCGCCGTAGAGCAAATGGAAGAAGTAATCAGCGTTGGTCGCGCCTAAGCTAGCTTAAATTTTGACAACACTTGATAGTGGCAAGCATAATTATTCTATGAATAAATTAATACTGCTTGCTGCTTTCTTTTCATTTTCTCTGTCTGCGGCTGAAGTCATTCAGACCAATGCTCAAATGGATGATGGACGCTTTAATCCCTATGAGTCCCACTTCATTGCCTATTTTGGCCTGGAAGGCTTAAGTTATGAAGTTCCCTATGCGTTTAAAGGAGCTAAACAGAGCTTTTCCGAACGTCAGCAGGAGTTATGGGGTGGTCGCTTCGGTATTGGGGAAGAAATTTATCTTGGCGGTGGTATTAATACGACGACTCGTCTTGAAGGTTATTACGTGGGAACGCTCTTTGCCCGCGATGTGAATGCGGGCTCAGATAACGATAATGTCGATATCGGCTTTACTAAAAGAACGGGCCAGGTTTATGGAGTCGATGCTTCACAATCTTTGGGGTTTGTTTTCGATATGAAAACTAAGAACCCATTTTTAGATGAGTGGAGTTATATGACGGTGGAGCCTTATGTTGAGATAGGGCTTGGCTTCGCATCGGCCTATAATAGAATAAATTATAACTACGACACCACGGCCAGTGGTGTTCAGGAAGGGTACCGCTTAAGGGTAACTGACCAGATTCTCAATACTAAGTTCGCTGCCGGTGTGAATTTTACCTCCTCCAGCGGTTATTTCTTCTTCATGAAAGGTACTGTCAATAGATTCGACATCACCAAGCGAAAGACTGTAGGTTTTTCACAGCCAGACGGTCAGCCTACCGAATTAATTGATACTTCCACCAAAAGCGTTAAAATGGACCCAGTTATCACATACGCAATTGGCGGAGGATATAAATTTTGAAGAAACACCTCTTACTTCTTCCATTTCTGCTTCTAAATTATTCCTGTCAGGAAGAAGTGAATGGTTTTAATTCACTCACTGAAGCTGAACGCGAAGCCATTCGTAATAGAGGCCAAGAGGCTTGCAAAGAAAAAGCCGAACCTATCTTCAAAAACTTTAAAACCAAATCAAATGATTCATTTCGGAGTTCATCCTATAAAAGAGGGAATGTTTTTACTTATGAATTTAAGGATGGTGAGACTGTTACTAAGACAGTTGAATTTAAAGTCTGGAAGCAAACCACAGATGCCCTCTATTTTATTGTCTCTGATTCAAAGTCCAGCTCTGATTACTTTTTAAGGCTTACCACTGTTGATAACGAACGAATCATTCATGATCTTCAACAGCTCTACTGCACTCGTCCCGGAATTTATTCAATGGCGAGTGGGAAGAATGGCCCATTGAGTACGGTCAATGAATACGAGCTTCCGAAGGCCCCCAATAAAGAATTCTTCAAAGATACTTACAACTTTGCTTTTAACGCTCCGGCATTTCTAGGTTCTTATGAGCTTTCTCGGGAAATTAAAGTTAAAGACAAGGACAACAGAGAAGTAGGAACGACTAAAAACTTAACAACGAATAAGAAACAGGAAACGTTCCAATTTGCTTCAGTGAATTGGAATGATGCCAATGAATACTCTCAAAAATTTTGCACTATTGAAGCTGCTGCTGGGTACCGCTTGAGTCGCGAACGAAATGTCGAAGGCTTTAAACTCGACTCAGAGAATTGCACAAATGTTGTGCCTGCGGAATGGGATCTTGATATCTAATCTTCGTTAACAACATCTTCCCGGAAAATCTTCAGCAGGATAAAAGTCCTGGCAATTTTAATTGATTCCTTAAGAAGTTTTCTTTTTCCAGACCATGATGAATAACTGCTGGGAACACTGTCGAAATAAAACTCAGTACCTGAGTCGTCCAGAAAGTGGGAGATGATCAGTTTAATACGCATGATATGGTAGTCACTGGAAATGATCATGACCTTTTTGAGGACTGGATCTGATTGTACGAATTGAACTGTTTCTCGAACGTTTTCAAATGTATTTTTTGATTCGTAGTCCAGGTCAACTTGTATATCATCTGGTGGCAATTCATCAGGATGACTGGGAGTCACTTGTTTATTAAGAAGCGTTTTTACTGAGTTGGTGGAGTAGACTCCAGAGATAAACAGTTTAGATGTAGGATTCTTTTTTAAAAGTTCCATTGCATAAGCGATACGACCTTTATCGCCGGTGAAAACAACAATTGCATCCGGAGAGCGTTCAAAAAAAGCATCGGTGGCCCGCTGTTTTTGCATTCTCGCGTAGATCGGAATGTAGGCAATGAAGGTGGAGACAAAAAGTACGACTAAACCGCAAAGAACTACGCCGCTTAAAATTAAGCGGCGTACTCTGGTAGATTTAGTTTCGAAAACGTACTTTGGTCCAAACATATTACTTTGCTGCAATAACCTCTATTTCTACTACTGCACCTCTTGGAAGGGCCGATACTTGTACACAAGAACGGGCCGGGTACGGTGTAGAAAAAAAGTTAACATAGGCTTCGTTAACTTTTCCGAACTGGGCCAGATCAGTCATAAAGACGGTTGTCTTAACGATGTTCTCACGAGTTAAACCTTGAGATTCAAGAAGCCCGTCAATATTTTTTAAAATATTAGAGAGCTGACCATCGAAATCCGGGGCCAGTTGACCAGTCTTGGAATCGAAACCAATCTGGCCTGAAAAGTAATAAACACCATTGTGAAAAACACCCTGTGAGTAGGTGCCTACTGCGGCCGGGGCTTTATCTGTGTTAACAATATTCTTTTGGAAACCCATATTCATAATCCTTATTTCTGATTTTGTTGTCTGTAAGCTTTGATTTCTTGAGAGATCAAGGCTGTTAAATGCGACATGTTCACGATTTCATCAATGGTTGAAGTTCTTTGAACAATGTTAATAGCATACTTAAGCGGCAATAGGATTGGACCGATCGGTGTTGCACCACCTAATTGTGCCAGAAGTTTGTAGCTAATATTTGCAGATGCCAGATCCGGGAAAATAAGAACATCAGCCGCTTTATCCAAAGAGCAGAAATCAAAAAGATTTTTCATGATGTCAGAGTTGGTTGCGACGTCGGCCTGCATTTCACCATCAGCAACGAGATTTGGATCTCTTGATTTTGCAATCTTAGAAGCCTCGGCCATCTTTGCAGCACCTGGATCACGATTAGAACCGAAGTTTGAGTAAGACAAGAAGGCCACTCGAGGCTCTTGTTTCATAACGTTTCGGTAAAGTTGAGCGGCCGAAAGTGCAATCTCTGCAAGATCATTTGCATCTGGATTAATCTGAACAGTACAGTCAGCCAGGAAGACAACGCGTGACTTAAAGACAAGCATCATAATACCAGCGACTTTGGATTTACTTGGAGAGCCGATAACTTTCATGATTGGACGGATGCAATCCGGATAGTTCTGTGTGGCACCGGTAATCATCCCATCGGCCTGGCCCATTTTAACCATCATAGATCCGAAGTAGTTTACGCGCTTCAGAGCGTCTTTGGCAGCAGCGTATGAAACACCTTTACGCTGTCTTTGGGTGAAAAAATCTTTCACGTAAGAGTCATAATGATTCGACTCTTCCGGAGAGACTGTTTCTATATCTTTAAGATTATCTAAACCAAGTTCATCCATTTTCGCGTGGATCACTTTTTGGTTCCCAATCAAAATCGGACGAATCAATCCTTCTTCGCGAAGAATGGCAACGGCCTTAAGAATTCGAGCATTACTTCCTTCAGTGAAAACGATTCTTGGTTTTTCAGCTGATGGCAGACGCGAACGAATATTTCTCATGATAGAGCCAGTCTGACCCAGTCTTTCTTGAAGAGACTGAGCGTAGGCGTGCATGTCTTCGATCTTTATTCGAGAGACTCCTGAATCCATAGCTGCCTTAGCAACAGCTGGGGCCACTCGAGTGAGAACGCGTTTATCAAATGGTTTTGGGATAAGATAGTTCCTGCCGAATGAGAATTCTTCATTCCCATAAGCGCGTTTAACATCGTCAGGAACTTCTTCTTTCGCAAGAGCTGCCAGTGCTAAAGCGGCAGCTTTTTTCATTTCTTCATTAATCTTTCTGGCACGCACATCAAGTGCTCCACGGAAGATGTATGGGAAACCAAGAACGTTATTAACCTGGTTTGGGTAGTCAGAACGACCAGTTGCCATGATAGCGTCATCACGGACTTCTGCTACTTCTTCCGGAGTAATTTCAGGATCAGGGTTGGCCATGGCAAAGATGATTGGATTTTTCGCCATGGATTTAACCATATCTTTGGAGACAAGACCTTTAGCAGAACAGCCCACAAAAGAGTCAGCGCCCTTCATCGCATCGGCTAGAGTTCTGGCCTTTGTGTCGTTGGCAAAAAATTCTTTATACTTGTTCATTCCTTCAGTCCGACCTTTGTAGATCACACCCTTGGAATCACACATGATCACGTTCTCTTTGCTCACACCAAGTTCTAAAAGGAACTTAGCCGTAGCAATGGCAGCAGCACCTGCGCCTGAAACGACAACAGTTGTTTTGGCAATATCACGATTGGTAATTTCGCAAGCATTAACGAAAGCAGCACCGCCAATAATGGCCGTTCCATGCTGATCATCGTGGAACACGGGAATATCCATATCCTGAAGTTGGCTCTCAATCTCAAAGCACTCAGGTGCTTTAATATCTTCAAGGTTAATACCACCAAAAGTAGGCTCAAGTGATCTTACGGTGCGGACGATGTCTTCCACTGTGCGGTTATTAATTTCAATGTCAAAAACATCGATATCTGCAAAGCGCTTAAAGAGTACCCCTTTCCCTTCCATCACTGGCTTACCAGCTAGTGGACCAATGTCTCCTAAACCAAGAACAGCAGTACCGTTAGACAAAACGGCAACCAGATTTCCTTTAGCAGTATATTTGTAAACATCATCAGGGTTTTTAGAGATTTCAAGACAAGGAGCCGCCACTCCTGGAGAGTAGGCCAATGATAGATCTCTCGCAGTTAAACATGGTTTTGTTGGAGTAATTTCAATTTTACCAGAACGACCATGGGCATGGTAATCAAGGGCCTGGCGGTACTTCTCGTCGGCCGACGTCGTTTCATTTTTCGGTGTACTCACACGTCATCCTTTTGTTAGCAAAATGGCTAAAAATTGTAAGAGGAAGATACCAGTTTTTAGATGAAAAGCCACCTTGAATGAGAGACTTGAAATCCTCTAATTAGGCTTTTTTTCTGATGAGAGATGGAAGGAGGGGAATACTAGTTAGTAGAAGTCCAACATAGAACTCATCGATTGTGGAAAACTCGTAGAGTTTGTTGAGGACTGTCCATGACACAATGCCGATACAACCAAATGATACGGCCCAACAAAAACTTTTCTCACTTATGGCCCCAGGAAAACATTGACCAATCAGAAGCGGAAATAATAGGCAGGCAGCTGAAAAAGAGCCTAGCGTTTTCCAGACTTGAATGACATTGCCTTCGAAATAAAGACTAAAAACGACTGATATAATTCCTACGGCTGCGAGGGCCATATGGTGATGCCAAACTTTAAAACGCTCTTTGAAATTGAAAAAGTCATAGCTAATTGAAGTCGCCGCATTAAATAGATAGGAGTCAAGCGTAGAGAGAATAATGGCCAGCACTCCGGCCAGAATTAGACCCCGAACTCCATGAGGTAGAGTTTGCATTGAGAAAAGCAGGTAGGCATCCTGCGGATTCGCTTCCGGTAAAGCTGCTCTGGCGTAGAGCGCACCAAGTGTTGTACAGCAGTCGAAGAAAAACCAAATGATGGTTGAAAAAATAATTCCTCGTTTAGCAGTTCTCTCACTGTCAGCCGCCAGGACTCGTTGATAAAAATTTGGATCAACGAGCGTTGATAAGGCAATAAAACCCCAAATGAGTATAACGCTCAAAGCTTCGCCACCGGTCCAATCCAGGTGTGTTGCTGGAAGTTTATCCATAAGTTCTAATGGGGACCCCATATCCATCCAGGCAAAAACCACTACAAGAAATACAGCTAGGATCATGATGAAAAATTGAACAATATCGGAGAAGACGACAGCCCTGAAGCCACCCCACCATGACCAGGCCGTGACAATAAAGACTCCCACAGCAGTATTGATAAACAATGAACCACCAAAGAGACTTTTTAAAAACAGACCTAAACTAATAGTATAAGCAATCGGTAGGAGATTAAGAAAGTTCAGCCCCGCTGTGAGTTTCCCGGCTTTAGGACCAAAAATCTTCTCGGCCATATCCGGGATGGTCATGACATTGTAGTTCCTGATTTTCTTTACCAGAAAAAAAGCGAAGATGAGATAAGTGCCGTACCAGAATATTCCTTGAGTAAGGAGATTATAAATTCCTTTTTCAAAAGTCAGGGCTGTCACTCCGAAAATTCCTCCGTACCAAGTGGCCACTAATGTTGCCACAAACAAAGGTAAGGTGAGTTTTCTACCCATCAAGAGAAGTTCCACAG
>JAEYUK010000105.1 GCA_023432655.1 Pseudomonadota bacterium
AGACTGTCTTGATAGGCATACTGAATCGGAAATCATTTTTTATGGTTTAGATGGGAAGGTCCATTTTCATTTTCTGGGAGCTGGAACCTGGAAATTTAGTCACCACGGTCTATTTTCTGTCGGTGCTCTGAAAAACACCCTGGTAAAACTTCAAGGTGAGTGCCAGTATCCCATAAAAAAATTTATGGAACTCACTCCCTTATCCAGTCTGGGCCTATCCAATATTGGACAGGGAGAGATGACACTCGAGAACCAGGGACCGGTCTTTATCTATTATCCTGGAGGCAAATGAGGGCCAATTTCTTAGATGCATTACGTGGTATGGCGGTCATATGGATGATTATTTTCCACGCGGCCTACGACATGAAGATGTTCAATTTTGTGGATTGGGATTTCTCAGGCGGCTTTTGGTATGGATTTCCCCGGGTCATCGCCTGGACCTTCTTGTTCTGTGTGGGTGCCTCGTTAAATTTTACCCATCAAAACCACATTAATTGGAAGTCATTAAGTAAAAGGTCATTAAAACTTGCTCTGGCCGCTGGTGCTGTGAGCCTTGGAACCTATATTGTTTTTCCTTCACAATGGGTCTACTTTGGAACTCTCCACTGTATCCTGGTGGGCTCCATCCTGGGCGCTTTGGTGGTAAACTACAGACCCCTGGCCTGGGTTCTTTTAATCCTGATCCTCACTCTTCAGTATCTATTAGACTATGACATCAAATGGGTTTCCTCTATTTTGCAAAGGCCGTCCCTGGACTTTATTCCCATCTACCCCTGGTTCTGGGCGATTTTAATGGGAATTTTGATAGGTCCTTATTTGTCAAGAATTACTCTCATTAAAGAGATGAAACCGAGAAAAGCTTTAAACTTTTTGGGACGCCACTCCCTAAAAATCTATCTGATTCATCAACCTCTCATTTTTGGTTGTCTCTGGATCATTTCTAAGTTCGTCTATTAGTGACAATCACTGTCGCTCATGAGAAATTATGGCCCTCATGAATGCACTAACACACTACTACCGAAAAGTTGAACTCTTCTTCGGCAATATGAAATTTGCCGTTTTCATTATTACTCTATTTGCCATTGCACTTTGCTATGGGACTTTCATGGAATCCTACCATGGAACGGAGTACGCCAATCGATTGGTCTATAAATCCTTGTGGTTTATGGGAATCCAGTTTTGTATGTTTCTCTCCATTCTTTTCGCAACGCTAATTCGACTGCCCCTCAAAAAACATCTCTATGGTTTTTATGTCATTCATACGGGCCTTATTACCATTTTCCTGGGATCAGTTATTACTTATCTATCCGGAGTGGATGGAACGATCACATTAACGCCTAATCTACCCGCACGAAATATCCAGTTAAGTGAGGACGAGTTAAAAATACAGTTTCCTTCCAAAGGTAAGGAAGTGAGTGTGAGTCTGCCTTACTCGGCCTTTGCAAAAGATCTCAACTACACCTATGAAGGGATCACTTTAAAAACCTTCCTCCCATTCGCTGAAAGCCAGCAGGACTGGGTTCCGGTAAAAATTGAAGACGAGAGTCAGTCTTCTTCCCGTTATCGTATCTATACTCCTAACTTTGGAGAATTCGTAACCCTGAGTCTTCACCCTCAATCCGATTTCACTAATACCCAGCAGATGGGCCCACTGAACGTCCATTACATGCCTGCAAGTCTTGCCCCTTGTTTCGGTGAGAACACTGAAGACGGACTTATTGTTTGGAATGGAGAAACCAGCGGGTGTTTAGCTCCTCAGAAAAAAGACATTAAAAAGCAAAAAGGGATGACCGGTCAGGAACTGATCGAAGTCACCTACGAGGGACAGAAAATAAGATTCCTGCCTCAAATGTCGCCGCTTCCTCTGGACGACAAAATGAACCTGTCGGAAAACTCTCCTTACCGAATCTTCAGTAAAAAACTCTTTGAAAAGAGTCCTCATCTGTTCTTATTTGGGAAACATGCGGCCTTCTTTGACCGGGAAAAGAACACCTGGGACGCCAAGGCCTTTGAAATCGGCGAGGAAATTGAATTGCCTTGGATGGGGTTTAAGATAAAGCTTCTGGAACATAGGGCCGATGCCTTTCCGACTATGATTCCTAAGTACGTAACCCCTGTTCAGGAAAATGGCCAAGTCACTTACGGCACCCAAAAGGCCATTGAAGTGGCCATTGGTGACCAGACCTTTTGGGTTAAAACCAATGATCCTGTGGCCTTTAATCAGGGTGGAGAAAGAATCATTTTTGATCTTGGAAAGAAAAACCTTCTTCTGACCTATGAGCTCGTTCTCGATCAATTTAAAATGGATACTGATCCTGGCACCAACAACCCTGCCAGTTATGAGAGTTTTATCACTCTCTTCAGAGGAAATGCCGGTTCCAGCAAACACCATGTCTTCATGAACAATCCTCTTAAATATGACAATTTTACATTCTATCAGGCATCTTATTTTCAGACGAATGAAGGCCCCTTTGGCAGCGTTCTTTCTGTTAATTTTGATCCAGGCCGATTCTGGAAATATCTAGGTTCCCTTCTGCTTGTTTTGGGATCAGCTTGGCATTATGTAATTCGTAAAAAAACGGTGGTTAAACCAGGAGCTTCCCGTGATTAAGTTTATCTTCATCTTCCTCATGACAGTCACTCAGGCCTTTGCTCAGATGAATTTCTGCACAAGTGAGCTAGAAACCTACCCAGTTCAGGCGGGGGGGAGAGAAAAGCCTCTTTATGTTCTTGCGAATGAAACGATCCGCTTTATGACGGGTTCGGAAAAAATCGATAATCTTTCGGCCACAGAAGCCTTCTGTAAGCTCTCTTTAATGGCCTTCGGAATGCCATTAACTCTACCGGTTCATATAAAAGTGGAACACGTGGATGCGAGAAAGCTATTAGGAATGGCCGATGATCAAACGAGCATCCTGGCCGGAGAACTAGAGGCCAAAGCTGATCTTATCACCGAAGAAGTCGCCCAGCTTAAAGAAAATAATAGTTACAAAAAAGAACTTAACAAAGTTCTTCAGCGTCTCAACGCTTACCGTGCCATCACGAATGCTCGTGCCTGGACAGTTCCCTTAAAGACAGACGATAAAATCGAATTTGTCACCATTGCGGAATTCTTAACTCAAAGCCGAGTAGAATCAGTTAAAGATAAAACATCGAATCCTGTTCAATATCTTTTTGATCAATCAAAGGCCGATTACCTTCAACTTAAAGGGGATAAATACCTCCTCGAGTACAAGTATTATAAGTGGAACCTCTTCGTTTGGGCCTTATTGACTTCACTGATCGCCATCGCCTTATTTGTTGTTCTAAAAAACAAAGTTCCTGGGATGATTTTTACTCTGATCACTGTCGGAATTGAAATCGTTGCGATGACATTACGAGTGATGATTTCTGGTCGCGCGCCCATAACCAATATGTATGAAACGGTGATGTTCTCAGGCTTTGGGGCCTTAGTCATTGCTTGTGCCATTTACTTTTTTAGAAAAGACATCGTCTTCCTTCTTGCCGGTCTGGCCTACAACGTATTGGGTCTTATGATGATGAAGTTTGCTAACGGCATGCTGGATGAAGGGATTTCTCCCCTCGTTCCGGTTTTAAGAGACAATTTCTGGCTTTCCACCCACGTTTCTACCATTATTCTCTCGTACGCGGCCCTGGCCCTGTCCTGGGTGCTCGCTAATGCTCTTTTACTCAAGAGTCGTTTCGGCAATGTAAGCAGCCAGGAATACCGTTATCAAGTGGACCTCATCTATACCTGTATTAAGGTAGGAATTGTTCTTTTAGCGGCCGGAATTATTCTAGGCGGTGTTTGGGCCGACTACTCATGGGGACGCTTCTGGGGATGGGATCCAAAAGAAACCTGGTCACTGATTGTCCTTCTCGTTTATATGGCAATTCTTCATGGAAAATACACTTCATGGATTACTCCAAAGCGCTTTGTACCGCTCGTTGCTGGGGCCTTTATGAGTGTTATGATGGCCTGGTTTGGAGTAAATTACATTCTGGCCAGCGGTCTTCATTCTTACGGATTCTCAGAAGGCGGAGCGATCTTCCTAGGGTCTTTCTTTATTATCCAGATAGTTATTTTAATTATCGGAAGTGTGAATTTAGGTAAATCTGAAACAGTTTGATCATAAAAAAGTGGCCCCTAACGGGGCCACTTTTTTTTAACGTACGATATAGTAATTAGATCTTTGTGCGTAAATGCGGTCAATCATGCCTGGGTTACCAGTTGATTCGAAATAACCAACCAAAGCGCCTTCCATACGAACTTGCTGAACATACATGGAATCCATGAAGTTACTGACGTTAGATTTAATCCAATCAGGCATTGGAATAAAACCTAGGGCCACGCCGCCGACATTAAGAAGGGCGCGATTTCTTTTCACTCTATTCGGGCTTCCGTAATCATAAGCGAGAGATGGTTTAGAGCTAAAAGTATGATTCACATGGTGTAAGTGATAGATCTTTTTTGAGCCTTGCTGACTAACACTGGCAAAAGCAAAGTTTAACTTCTTAATATCCTCAAATCTCACTTCGCTAAATGGGCCTTCCCAACCTCTCATACGCGCATTACCGGCACGAACTTGCATATAAAACTTGTTCATCCCATAATTCAACCAATCATTGGCCGCGCGATTAGATTCCAGAATATTGGTAGCACCGATGCGGTACTCATAGATAGAAGACACTGCACGATCAACTTCCTCTTTAGTCATCCCAAGCTTTGTTTCTGGAATGGCTTCAAAATAATGAAGGAGCATATTATGATGGAAGTGGCGCTGCTCAAGCATCATCTGATGAAA
>JAEYUK010000107.1 GCA_023432655.1 Pseudomonadota bacterium
TTTTGATACTCGATCTTCCTGCTCACTCTTATTTATTAAGAGCGCCTGCTTCATCTTGGTTAGAGAATCGATTTCTTTTAATTTAAAAAACCAGTCAACACTCACTTCTTTTTCCTTAATTTTCGACGATAATAGATGAACATGAAAGCTAACCTAACTTACCTTAAAAAACTCGAACTATTCAAGGAACTGGACAACTTTAAAGATGGTCAGTTCTTTGCCATTGCTGATTATAAAGTGAAAAATCATCTGCCGCAGTGGATCTCTTTCTCTCCGCGCATTTTTTGGCTGAAAGATCCCGAAGAGGAGAAGAACCTTGAGGTTTACGCTCGTGCCATTGAGTTCTTCTTAAAGCAGGGGATAAGTCGGCAGTCCACCCTTTACGCTATTGGCGGAGGAGCGACTACTGACTTTGCGGGTTTTGTAGCAGCTACCCTTCTACGAGGGATCAAGTGGGTCGCCATTCCGACCACACTTCTTGCCATGATTGATGGTTCGATTGGAGGGAAAGTGGCCCTCAATTTACCTCTGGGGAAAAATCTCATTGGTTCTTTTCATAATCCTGAGAAGATTTTTATCTGTGGAGAATTTTTAACTTCACTTCCTCAGAAGGAATGGTATTCCGGGAAGGGCGAGGTTTTAAAGTACGGCTTTCTCTCGAAAGAGATTCATCAGCTCATCATGAAAAAAGCACCGATTGAAGAAATCGCCATCGCCTGTGCTAAGTATAAAAATGAAGTGGTGGAAAAGGATTTCAAAGAAGAGGGTGAGAGGATTCATCTTAATCTCGGTCACACCTTAGGTCATGCCTTTGAATTCGCCTTGAAAATTCCTCACGGCCAGGCAGTTGCGATGGGGCTTAAATACATTTTTAAAGTCATGGGGCTAAATGATTCCCACGAAATGTGGCTCAAAATGGCCAAGGCCCTGGCCCTGCCGGTTGAGAAATTGGAAATTGATCATTATCCCAAGTTCAATCTTAACGCTTTTCTCGATTATCTGGAGCAGGATAAGAAGAAGGTTGATACTAAACTCCGCTTAGTACTCGTCAAGGATATCGGCTTTTGTTATGTTGAAGAAGTTTCTTTAAAGGATTTTAAAGCAAAGATTCAATCCTATGCAGAGTTTAAGTCTTAAAAGCGGTGGTTTAATTGAGGAGGTCATAGTCCCTTCTTCAAAGTCCTATGCCAATCGCGCCCTGATTTTAGCGGCCCTGATTAAGAAGCCTTTTAAACTCACTCATCTCCCGCAAGCGACAGATGTTACCATTTTGATTGATTGCCTGGAAAAGATTGGTCTAAACCTCCTTATGGATGAAACCCATTCATCGGTAGAGGTGCTCAATTCTTTTCCCGAATGCGAGGGTGCTGGAGTTGAAATTTCGGTCGGTGAGGGGGGCACGACGGCGCGATTTCTAGCGGCCTTACTCTTACTGGGTAAAAGTCCGTACCGTTTAATTCTTGGTCCAAGGCTTAAAGAGAGACCTTGGCAGGAGTTTATCGACCTCGCTCATAAGCTTGGAGGAAAAGCTGAGCTTAAAGGAAATACTCTAACGGCACAGGGGCCGATTAAGCTTCCTGAGCTTTTAGAAGTAGATGCCTCACAAACCACTCAGTTTGCCACGGCCTTTCAACTCATGAGTGTTTATTCTGAGACGAAGGTTAGACCTATCCATATGGAGTCTTCTCAGAGCTACTGGGCGATGACTGAAAAATTAGTCCAGGATCTTCCTAAGCTCCATTCCTACATGATCCCCGCGGACTGGAGTAGTGCGAGCTATCCACTGGCCTATGCCTCGTTAAATCATAAAATGACTTTCAAGCAATTGGTGCCAGATACCTTTCAGGCAGATTCTAAGTTCTATGATCTGTTGAAAGAGTTTAAGTGTGTAGAGGATACTTCTTCGGGGATAGTGGTTCATCCCTTAAAGCATCACCACTCCGTTAAATTTGATGTCTCTGATGCTTTAGATCTTGTTCCTACTTTAGGTTATTTCCTGGCCCATATTGAAGGTCAGCATGAACTCACGGGGGTTGAGAACCTGGTCTATAAGGAAAGTGATAGATTGGGAGAAGTGATCAAGCTTTTGAAAGTTTTTGGTCGGGAAGCCTCAACTGACGGGCATTCTCTTTATATCAAGGGGAGTCCTGAAAGAGGCCACGAACTTAAAACTTTGATCCTTCCGGATGATCACCGGATGGTAATGTCCGGCACTCTTTTTCTTCTTCATCATGGTGGCGGTACGATCTCTCCAGCTGAGGCCGTCCATAAATCCTATCCAGAATTCTTTCACTTAATAAAACAACCGTAATAGATCTTGTGTCGAAAAATTAGACACTCCAAGCGATTCTAGTCCTTTTTTCAGACTCTCTAGCTTCTTATTCTAGATGGCCTACTATCCCCTCTGTTATTTCAACACAGGAGAAATGTATGAAGTGGATGTCTTTTTCGAAAGCATTGGTTCTGATTGGTGCTGTATCCGCACTTAATATAGCAGTTGCAACTGAACTCACTGATGAACAGGCCCTGGCCGAAGGGATGATGCCGATTGAAGAATTTGCCATGGCCGAGATGAAATCTGTCTTAACGCCGGGTCTTAATAAAGAAGGCATTCAGCGTGCGGTTCAAAATCACCGCTTGGTGATTGCGATTAATAAGGCCGCTTCTGGACCAGATGCTCAAACTCTTACGATGTATGAGAACGGAGTAGAAATCCTGAAAGAGAAAGTCTCTACCGGGAGAGAGAAACAAGAGAAAGCTAAATCCGGTCGCGTGTATGTATCAACGACACCAAAAGGATTTTTCCGTCCGACCAAACTCTATCGTGATTACCTTTCTTATACCTGGAATGCACCAATGCCGAATTCAGTCTTCTTCATTGGAGGGATTGCTATTCACGCCACCGGAGAGTCTTCCTATAAAGATCTAGGTAAGAGAGCTTCGGGCGGTTGTATTAGAACGGTCCTTGAGACTTCGCAGCTTATTCGCGAGAAAGTGATGGAAACTGGACGTGGTAGCGAAGCTGGTCAGTTTAAAATTATCAATGAAGCGAAAGGGAGAAACCGTATTGCTAACAACACTGTTTCGGTAAATCAAATTTCCCGCAACACTGGTGACATTCTTAAAGCTCAATTAAGCTCTTGGGACACAGTGATCATTGTTCATGAATAAATAGTGCTCTATGCTGGAGTCAGGGAGAATTTTTCTTCCTGACTCTTTTTGTTTAGGGGACCATTATGCATTTCTTATCTTTGATCCTTATGATGGTGTTTATGCATTCTGCCTATTCTTCAGAAGTTCTTCGCCTCAAAGACGCAAAAGTTTTTGTAGGGAAGGATTCAGAAGCCAAAGTGATTAACCAGCAAGAAGTGAAAATTCTAAAAGGTTTCATCCATATTAAGTCTAAGGGGAAGATCAATGTCGTAAGTAGCGATGTGTCTTTTTCCACAGAGTCTGCTGAATTTGAAGTTTCTCTGAGCGACAACAAAGATGTCGATTTAGATGTGGTTCGCGGCGAAGTTCTAGTTTCCTCGCCCCATGTCCATACCTTTGTCCCCGAAATCGTTAAGGCCCAGGAAGGTTTTCGCTACCGTTCAAATCCTCCTGGCTTTGAGCGCCGTAAATATTCAATTAAAATTAAGTACTTAGATTAAAAATTAAGTAATACCTAATCTTTTTCATCCGGATAACCGATAGAGAAGTTACGAACTTATCTATAAACAGGATAAAAAATGTTTAGGATTACAGCACTTACATTAGGGATTTTGGCGCTCTTTTATTCCATTAACGTCAAGCTTGGCGGTAAGCCGAAAGAAGTTGTCGACGTTGAAGAAGAATTAGTCCCTAAGAAAAAGCTTAAAAAAAGAGAACCCGCTTCTATCAAGAAGACGGCCCAAGCACCTAAAAAAAATCTTCCGACATATCAGCCACAATCAATTCCTCGTGATGATTCTCCTCGTAGGGATGAACCGGTAGATGATTATGCTGATGCTTCAGGTGGGGGAAGTGCAAGTCCACAAGAAACCTATTCCATGGGGAGTAACTATTCGTGGGGTGGTGGTGGAAGTGGTTATTCTTCCGGTAGATCGTATGCTGGCAGTGGCTCATCATCCTCTCGCGGAGGTGGCTCTGACTCCTCGTCGACAGGAACAAGCGGTTCATCACTAGGTGGTGGAGCCCAGTATTATAGTGGAGTTCCTTATCCAGGGACTTCAACAGGTGGTACCACAGGGGGAACCACTGGCGGTGGCGGTGAATTGGATGAGGACGATGACGATAAAGAAGAGGGCGGCGGCAATACAGCATCCTTAACCTGTTCAAGTAATCAAGGTGGCGGTGCTTATCAGAACCCAATCACTGTTGGACTTAACTGCTCTTCTCCTTCAACAATTAAATACTGTCTGAGCCAAGGAGCTTGTTGTGATCCACGAGTTTCGGGAACAGTTTATACAAGTAGCTTAATCATCGGAGAATTATCAGGGGACTACTGTCTAAGTTTTTATGGAGAGTCCTCTTCTTTAGGTAAGTCTTCATCGGTCACTCAATTAAGTTATGACATCAACAATACGTTACCTGATATCCAAGTGACTCATCAGCAAACCTTCTTTCAAACAACTCAGTTATCAGGAAGAAGTGAGATCAGAAGTAACGATGCCGGAAAACAAAATTTTGTGATGGGACAGATCAGTTTAAAATCAAATGATCCGGGCCCTGGTGGTCTTAATATGACCTGTGGTCAAATTGTTACTAATTACGTTGAACTGCCACAGTCTCCCGTTGCTACGATGAGTCCTTTCGATATGATGGGGCTGACTGTTACACAAAGAGCGGTCACTTCGTTGGATGTAGAGG
>JAEYUK010000197.1 GCA_023432655.1 Pseudomonadota bacterium
AAGTGCCGGATTTCATCTTCAAGAAGTGGCGTGGCTGCGAGCTCTGCAGCTTGAATATCAATGCCATCGACTGTGGTTTTACCTAAAAGCCGTCTCATGGCAGTTTGCAGTGGCACCAAGATTACATCATCCTGATCACGCCAACCGGTACTTCCCTTTTCTTTTATAATACCGATGACTAAAAAATTATTCTTATTAATTTTTATCGTTTCACCAATCGCCGACTTACCGCCAAAGAGTTCCCGATGAATGGTAGCGCCAATGACGGCCACTCGTGCGCGCTTGGAGTTTTCTTCTTCATTAAAAAAACGGCCCTCACTGGTGTGGTAAGAGCGGAGATCCTGATAATCCGGTATAACCCCCATCACTTGAGTGTTCCAATTCTTATTCCTAAAACTTGCCTGGCCACGCCCTTCTACACTTGCGACAGCATTTGCCACTTGAGGAAAGCGGGACTTAATGGCAATGGCGTCTTCAGGATATAAGAGAGCTGTAGCACCAGCTTCCATCGAAGCACCACCAGACCTCATCGATCCGGTTCTTAACATCAAAAGATTCGCCCCGAAAGATGAGAGCTGACTTTCAATTTGCTTCTGCGCTCCCTTACCAATGGCAAGCATGGTAACAACTGAGGCAACACCAATGAGAACACCCAAAACTGAAAGAGCGGTACGAATTTTATTTGAAAGGAGCTGCTTTAAACCCTGCCTAAAATGTTCGCCTAAAGTCAGAGCAGATGGGCCCTTTTCCTGATTCGGCTTAATCGATCTAAGATTGTCGCCAATCGGAGCATTCCTCTTATCAGAAACAATCTTTCCATCTCTCATTCTAATGATACGCTTGCACTTTTCCCCAATCTCATCTTCGTGAGTTACCATGACGATGGTCATTCCCTCATCGTTGAGTCTTTTAAGAATACCCATCACCTGATTTTCACTCTGAGAATCAAGGTTTCCAGTTGGTTCATCGGCCAGGATGAGTCGTGGTGTATTAACCAATGCTCGGGCTATAGCCACACTTTGTTGTTGTCCGCCGGACATTTCACGTGGAAGATGTCCGGATCTATCTGCAAGCCCTACCCCTTCAAGGAAAGGTTGAGACTTATCTTTTGTAATTTTTCCCTCTGAATATAGGAGAGGTAAGGCAACATTCTCTGCTGCCGTAAAGGCCGTGAGAAGATTAAATTGCTGAAAAATAAATCCCAGCTCATGACGACGGAACAAGGCCAGTTCGTCTTCTGAGAGAGTTGAGATATCTTTACCAGAAAAAAAGTATTTACCGCTTGAAGGAACATCCAGACAGCCGATGAGATTTAAGAGAGTAGATTTGCCTGATCCGGATGGACCCATGATGGCAACGAAATCACCTTCTTCGATGGTAATCGAGACATCATCTAAGACCTTGAGAGTTGTGTCTCCCATTTGATAGATTTTATCGATACTCTGAAGCTCGATTAAAGACTTCATTTTCTTCGGCTTCTCTGAGGCATGAATGGACTGCTGGAGCCTGTCTTCTTGCCAATAGCGGCGGTTTTGTCTTCAATCAAAATCACATCATTTTCATTTAATCCGGCAACAATCTCAATCATCTTTCCGTCATCTTGACCCGTTTCTACTTTTACCAGTGAGTAGCCCTTCGATGACTTAAGTCTTACCTCAGAACCTTCTTGACTAGTCACCAATGAGGTTATTGGGAGAAGTATGATGTTTTCTTTCCTTTGAATTTCAACATCAACATTGGCCGTCATTCCACTTCTCATATAATCAGGAACTTCATCAGGTAAAATATCCACTTCGTAGGTGGTAACATTATTTAAGACAGTAGCATCATAGGCCACATGAACCACCTCACCCTGAAAAGGATTTCGCGAGTAAGCATCCAGTGTGATTTTCGTTTTCTGCCCGACTTTAATCTGAGCAATGTCCGTTTCATCCACTTGGGCCTTAACTGTTAAACGATCGGCCATCGTAAAAATAGAGTCGGCATTAGTAAAACTCTGTCCGGCTTCCACACTTCGAAGAATAATCGTGCCGTCAATCGGTGCCATCACAGGAGTTGCTCGATAAAGATTTTCCCACTTTTTAATTTCCGCGGCACCTTGTGTACGGACAGAATCTAAAAGGGCCGCTCTTTCGGTGGAACTAATCCACGCTAGAATGGTTCCCTTCTTAACCTCCTGGCCTTCTTTAATTAAGACTTGATCAATTCTTCCAGCAATTGGGGGCTTAATTTCTAATCGATTTTGAGGACTGACAGTGGCGGAAGCCTGTACGGATAGTACCAGATCGCCTCTCGTCACGGGCATTTCAACTAACGCCACTTCTGAATCTGAACTTTTAAAAAAGTAATACCAAAGACCTAAGGCGGCCAAAAGAATAACTGCTGAACTAATGATCATTTTTTTGTTCTTCAAGGTATTGATCCTTTTCCTAGAACGTTTTCCCAGGTCGCGTACTTAATTACCCGGTCCTTCTTACTCTGAAGGAAATTCATCTGTCTCGTAATGAGTTCACTTTCGATAATATCCCAATCTTCGAAGGTCAGAAGTCCGTTGTTGTATTTCTTTCGGGCAATCTCGGCCCTGGTAGAAGCAGCAGCTTCAAACTTTGAATCAATAGAATATTTAATATCACTTTGCTTGGCCTGATTCAAAGTATCCTGAAGTTTAGGAATTAAAGTCAAAAGCGTTGAACGTTTTCGAGATTCCGAAGCGTAACTTGTCTCAACTGAGGACTTGTAAGTTCCTAAATCCTTAAAACCATCAAAGAGTGGAATCGTTAAGGTGAGGGCCATTGACCATCTTTCTCTTTCAGGAAAATAGGAGTCACCCTGCCGATTCACTTGTCCCGTAAAATTTAAATCCGGAAGGAAGCTTGATCTGGAGATTTTGATATCTTCCTTAGCGACCATTTGCAGAGCATGGGCCTGATTATAAGCAGGTGTTTCTAATGCCAATGTTTCAAAATCTTTCCTGTCTGGTTGAAGCACTTCAAGAGGGATTTCACCTGTGACTGTAACTCCTTCCAGATAATCTTTATTCATCAAAGACTTTAAGGATTTTTCCGCCACCCCTAAACTATCTCTAGCTTTGATTAAATCCAGCCGGGCCTGTTCCAGATAGGCTTCGGCCAGTAGAACCGAGCCTTTGTTTTCTCTCCCGTTTTCATAACGAACCAAAACAAGCTTGTGGTTACTTTCTCTACGGTCCAAAATGCTTCGAGAAAGTTCAACGAGCTCTTGAGCATAGACTAAATTAGCGAAGGCTTCCTTGAGGGATAAACTTACGCTGGATTTACTTGAGACATAGTTCCAGAATTTATTTTGAGTATTCCATCCCGCCTGATTAATACGGGACTTATCTTCCAGTCCATTAAAAATATTCTGAGTGAAGTTGAGGGCCGCGAGGTAACTGGTATTAACCGTGCTACCGGAACTTATGACCACACCGTTGGTAACAATTCCACCGCCTCCGCCGCTAGCAGCAGAGCCACTGCGGGTGACAGAAGTGGAAGCGGATAAGCTTGGTAGGTAGCGTCCTTCGACCGAAGACTCGGCTTCCTTGGCCGCCAGCCATTCACGTCGGGAAGCTTCTAAATCAGGATTCCCTTCTATGGTGAATTTTAAAACTTCTTCCCATGACAATGTCACTGCACTTGCACCAATTGGGATAATCAAGAGACAGGATATAAAAAAACATTTAAATTGCATGATCTCATTATAGGCGCCAATGGGCGATGAAGCTAAAAAAAAAGGCCTGGGGGAACCCAGGCCTTTCGAAGAAATCTATTGAAACAATCGATTAAAGATTAATTTTTCCACGCTTTTTTAGCTCTTCAATAAGTCCATCAAAGTGGCTTGTAGGGTAAGCGCCTTTTACCGGGATACCATTAAGAAGAAAGCCTGGAGTTCCTTGGAAACCAAACTTTGCGGCTTCTGCCATGTCGTCGTCGATGCGCTTCTGAACGGCTTCAGACTTGATGTCTTTAGCAAGTCTAGTCATATCAACTTTAAGATCTTTGGCAATGGCCTTAAGGAAAGACTCACCATTTTGAAGTTTACGCTGGTCTTGGTAAATACGGTCATGGAATTCCCAAGCTTTTTTAGGATCCTGTAAACGGATGGCCTCGTAATACTGAGAAGCAGGCATTGCTTGCGGGTGGAAGCTTAAAGGAAGGTGCTTATAAACGAAACGGATCTTACCTTCGTATTTTTTTAGAAGTTCAGACACAGTGTTAAAACCGCGAGCACAGAATGGGCACTCAAAGTCAGAATATTCAACCAAAGTAATTGGAGCATCTTTATTTCCACGGAAGCTTTCGTCTGCACGAATTTCTGCTACCAGAGGATTATTGAAAGAATCTTCTAAGGCCTTCTTTTCTTCCTCTTCTCTTCTCTTGCCTTCACCTTCCTGAGCGGCCTTAACTGCATTATTTAAAGCGTCAATGAATTTAACAGGATTAGCTTCAATCGCCTCAGTAATAATATCTGGATTCTCTTTTAGCATCTTTTTAAGATCGTCTTTTGAAGTACAAGCAGTTGCTAGAATCAATGCACCCGCTAGAAAAATAATTCTTTTCATGGCTTTCCTTTTTAACGGAGGTTAGTTTTTACATTAATAAATTATCATAATTCTGAATTATTGGCCTTGTTCTTACTATAATTCTTTTCAATAAAATCTAAGTATTTGTTCAATTTCCGAGTGTACTCTCTTACATAAGCAAATCCTACCAGGTGTACCCGACTGGAATAGTTGCCTTTCATAAAAGAACGCATAGTGGAGAATATGCCAAAAGCTGCCCCAGAGACTTTAGCGTATAAGTGAAAACCCAAAAGAATATAACAAAAACTAATAAGTCCCACGGTGAACCAAAAAAGATCATCCAGAATAAACATTTGAAGCGAAAAGAATTTTCCTACGGCCTTAGGGTTTTGCAGAGTACTCGTGGCCAGTTCCACCATCGACTCATAAATATCGGATGAGTTCGCAATAATAAAAAGCCCACTGCATAAAGAGACAATAACCAGGAGTATTCCAAAATGAAGCATGAATATTTTATCAAACACCGGCTTATGGATTCGAGAAAACTGGGGAGGAATACTGTGGCCCACGACTTCTTGTTTTTGGCGTGCTTCCCGAAGAAACTCAAAAAAGAATTCTGAAAATCGGGTAAGAAGACTGTAATTACTAAACTGCTCAACCCGGTAGGGTGTATTCGGATGCTCAATCACCTCTTCGCAGTAATCCCCTATCGTTTTGAAGGGTCTCAGAATCAGCCATCCGGCGTAACAGCCAATGATAAATAAGAAAATGTGAAAACCAAATAAAAGGCCCACACTCTCTAAAGCTTCCTGGGTGATGAGGTCGAAGAAAAGTTTCTGTTCATTTATTTCCACCAGCCCGTGCGCCTGAAAAAAAGCATAATTAACACGGAGAATTTCGAATAAGATAGAATAGATGACCAACGTCACCCCAAAAGAGATCCCCGAAATCTTAAGGCCTACGATGGCAATAAAACGACTGTCTTCCGTTTTAAAGATTTTTAAAGAACGCATCCTTCTATCATAAAGGAAATCTAACCACTTAAAAATAGGCAGATTCTGGTCGTTCTGAAATATCTCTAAAGTCTTGGTCCCGATACGACGATAGGAGACGAGAATTGTCTAAGACTAAGGAGTCTTATCATGAAATCATTGGGCCTCGGATTGCTTCACCTTGCACTTCTAACTATGCTTCTCGCTTGCGGGAAAGAGAATGAATCAGGAAAGAGCAATTCCTCCTGGGACTATAGTAACCCCTATGTCTCCAATCCGAATTTAGGATATGGTCCGATTAACTCCACTCCTTACTCTTATGGCGGAATTCCTGTAACTCAAGTCATCAATCAGAACCCCTGCCGAAGCGGTGGCTCTTTTAACCAAAACCGTATCCAGATCCAGATTCCACTTACGAACTTCCCTACAGTGATTCCTGCCGGAGATGTTTATGTGGGAGTAACTTCTTTCGGAGATGTGGCCGTCCTAGCGGGCCAGGCCACTGGTCAGCCACCGGTATTCGTGGGCTATATGTGCCAACGCTCATTTGCTCCGACTGGTCAAGGCCAGCTTATGGGTATCAAGATCGGTTCTTATTCAAGATGTAGCTTCAAGCCGATGACTGCTGCCACGATGGTTTTCCCGGGTGGAGCAACGGCCGAATTCCGCTGGATGGACGGCGGAAGTTCTCAAGGTGGACCTTTCCCACCACCACTGTGTCTCTAAGATTAAAAAGAGAATATGTGAAGCCCACTTTCGAGTGGGCTTTTTTTTTGCTTTTAATTTGCCTTGATAAACGCCAGGACTCCGGAAGAAATCCCCTTGGCCATCTCATCCAGAAACTTTTCTTGTTGAACTTTATTAAGCTCTTGTTGATTGGACATAAAACCTACTTCTACCAGAAGCCCCGGTCTTTTGGACAAGGCCAGAACATAAAAGAGACCTGGCTTCACCCCACGATCTTCAATCTTATGCCGCTTGATAATAGGTTTAACATATTCGTGAACAGCACCGGCAAGTTTTTTGGAATGAGTAACAGTCTGCTGAACGACTAAATCAACGAGGATTTGATTCACAATAAGTTCTTCGCCTTTGAGATTTAAGTTTTCAGCTTTCTCAACTTTTGAAGTGGCAGCGTTGGAATTATTATCAAGATAGTAAAGTTCAAAGCCATGGCTTTTTGAATTCGTACTGGAATTAAAATGAATCGAGAGAAATAAATCGGCCTTCACCATATCCGCCAGATCGGCCCGTTCTTGCAGCCCTACAGTGCGGTCAACACTGCGTGTGAGGTAGGCGGAAGTACTCTTACTTAATTCGGCTTTGATTTTTTTTGACAATCTGAGGGCCAGATCCTTTTCAAAAACTTTTCTTTTCTTATTGGCATCTAAAAAACCTACGGCACCAGCTTCTTCTCCACCATGACCAGGATCGATTAAAACCACCTTGGCCTCTAGAGAAAAACTAAATAGGAGAAAAAGAACAATAAGTGAGCGCATGTTTAATAAACTTTTTCCATCTTGTGGCGAGGAAAGTAATGAGAAAGTATCTGACGATAATTATACCCTCTCTTGGCCAATTCTAAAGCACCCAACTGGCATAGACCCACGCCATGTCCATATCCCTGACCTTTGACTTGAATCTCTTTATTATTCTTCATGGTCATAGTGAAGTTATTAGAAGGCAAGAGTTCTCGTCCCGCTTGATTACGAAGATAAGATTTTTTAATAATGTGGAGGCGATCCCCCGCATAGAGTCTGAGTTCCGAATTATCCGGAGAATCAGGCATCAGTCTTAAATCTTTACCGGTAATTTTATCAGAATAATATCTCTGCAGGACTTTATCCACCATCGCGGTGAGATTTTCGCCCTTAATGTGATGATTCCAGTCTTTCATTCCTGTCTTGTTACAAAATGTGCAGTTAACTGAACGATAACCTTCTTCCACTCCTCCCCAAACTTGATCTGGGCGAAGTGTCTTACCACCACATTTTGAATGAAAAAATACCGGAGAAATTTTTCCTGTAGGACCTACCAGGATTTCACCATGTGTTTCTCGAGTGGCCTTAAGAGTATTGGGGGTAACGTCTGTGAAAGTCCCTGAGACCTGATCTTTTTCAGAGGACTCTAAGTGATAAAGCTTATCGAGCGCTGCCACTTCACGACCTTTCTTAATCCGCTCATAAGCATACGTGCGGGCGGCCACAGCTTGGGCCTTAAGCGCTTCTACGGGCCAGGTGCCATTCATTTCTTTGGCCAAGAGAGTACTCAGATAGGATTCCATAGGAATGAGATTCACCAGATCACAACTTGCTTGACCAGGATTCGTTAAGAGCTGGAGCTCTCCATTATATTTGTTATTCCCCCAGGTAATAAGACCAGTGGGAGAACTAAGTGAAGCCACTAATAAAGGACTCTTAGGGAAACGATTAAGCGCTTTAAGACTAGGTTTACAGTCAAAGGAGATACTTTTCCGTCCCACGTACTGCTGGGATTTATTTTGGGTATGAATCTTTTTTTTGAGATCAATCCCCTCAACTACAACATTATTTAGGGACTTACCGATCAGAACTTTGACCGAAGGAACAGCTGCCTGAACTGGCGCTGCTAATAAAGCAATGAGAATGAAACATCCTGTCTGGAACATTAATTCCCTTATCCTTGGAAATTAAAAGTAAAGTCCCCACTATTTAAACACAATTATGGAAATTTTATGGAAGTTTTTTGAGATGCTTCATGATTTTCTGC
>JAEYUK010000231.1 GCA_023432655.1 Pseudomonadota bacterium
GCTCACGCCTGCGTCTTGATAGTAAGGGGGCCTTGCGCTCATGCCTTATGAAAGAAGATAAAATGAATCTGAGAGGTCTCGCGCTGGAAGATTACCCTGGGGTGATTCAAGAAGTTCTAAAGCACAAGCCTTATGAGCGGGTGGAAAAAGTGAATCAACCTATGTACCAGATTGGAGGCTAAAAGATGTTAAGTCATATAGATGAAGAGAATCGCCCCCAAATGGTGGATGTCGGTCAGAAAACAGTATCCCAGCGTGAAGCCACGGCCTACGGAATTGTAAGAGTAGGCAAGGCGATCATGAGTGAACTCTCGGAAGGAGAGATTTCTTCCAAGAAAGGGCCGGTTCTTGCTACCGCCATTATTGCGGGGACAATGGCGGTTAAAAAATGCCATGAGCTTATTCCATTTTGCCATCCACTTCTCTTGGAGAAAATAAAAATCAACATCACACCCATGGATGATGAGCGCTTTGAAATCATTTGTACTGTTGGATGTACCGCCAAAACAGGAGTTGAAATGGAGGCCCTGACAGGGGTTCATGTGGCGGCCCTGACGATTCACGATATGTGTAAGGCCTTATCTCCAGCTATTAAAGTGGAGGACATCCACTTACTAAAAAAAACCGGCGGAAAAAAAGATTATGAAGCTTAAGAAGAACTTTCATCCACGGCTCTTTGGCTTTGCTGGTTTCTCCGGGGCCGGTAAGACCACGCTGATTGAAAAACTTATTCGCGGGATGAAGAGCTATCACATAGGCTTCATTAAGCATGATGCTCATAAGTTCCAGATGGATTACCCGGGAAAAGATACCTTCCGCCAATTAGAGGCCGGTGCTCACGTGGTCTTTATTAATGACTCTGATCACTTTAATCTTCAGGTGAAAGGAGAGAGTTTCACGCTGGAAAAGGAATACTTCAAGGACTGTGATCTGGTGTTTGTGGAAGGTCATAAATATTCCGATCACCCGAAGTTTCTTTTTCTGGATTCAGAAGGAATGGCCCTGAAGGAATATCAGGAAGGAAAGATTACTAACGTTGAAGCTTTTATTCTGGAAAATCGACAGATGTCTGAGCTTGTGGATAAACCAAGTTTTCTTCGCGATGATATTGAAGGTCTGATGACCTTTATTAAAGGCCAGATCGAAGCCTCAGTAAGTTCAGTTGAACTCAATGGACTTATTCTCGCTGGTGGTGAGAGTAGTCGAATGGGAAGTGATAAGTCGCTTCTAAACTATCATGGGCTTCCTCAGACCGAGCATCTTTATCAGCTCACCCAGAAATTGAATCTTAAGAGTTTCATTTCCTGTAGAACTCAGCAAATTGAAAAACTTCATCTTTCTCATCTCCCTGTTATTCCCGACAGATTTACCGGATTTGGTCCTTTGGGAGGAATACTTTCGGCCATGGCCACTTATCCAGATAAGGCGTGGCTCGTGATGGCCTGTGATCTTCCGCTCCTCACGATAGAAACTCTAAATGAACTCATTAAATCTCGTGATCCTCTGAAACAAGGCACGGCCTACTTTAATCAGGAACGGAAGCAGTTTGAACCACTGTTTGCGATTTATGAGCCGGGAATCTATTCCCGCATGCTTCATTTCTTAGGGGAAGGAGTGAGTTGTCCACAGAAAGTTCTGTTTAATTCCAGAGTTAAGATTTTACCCCTGGCCTCACAAGGTAGACTCCAGAATGTTAATACACCAGAAGACCGGGCACAGGTTCTGAAAATTTTAGAAACGGAGAGTTTATGAATATCAAGATAAAGTACTTTGCTTCTCTTAGAGAAAAATCTCAAAAGAGTGAAGATCTCATAGAATTAACGACGATGAAAAATCTTTCGGAAATCTATGAAGAACTGCGAGAGAAGTATCATTTTCCACTGACCGCCAATGAAATTAAATTTGCCGTTAATAACGAATACGTTGAGCCCCTGTACCAACTTAAAGAGCATGATGTTGTGGCCTTCATTCCACCGGTAGCGGGAGGATAGGATGTTCAGGATTGTCGATGCACCCATTCTTGTTCATGAGTTAACTGATTCCTCTCGGGATGACGTGGGGGCGATTGTTACTTTCGAGGGAAGAGTTCGAAATACCAATCAAGGGAAGAAAGTTCTTTCCCTTGAATATGAAGCTTTTCAGGAAATGGCAGAAGCGGAAGGGAATAAGATTATTAAAGAAGCAAAAGAGCTCTTTGCCATTGAAGACGCTCACTGCTTCCACCGCATGGGTCATCTCTCTATTCGGGAGATTGCCGTTTGGATCGTCGTCTTTGCAAAGCACCGTGAAGCCGCCTATCAGGCCAATTCCTATATTATTGATCAAGTTAAAACCCGCGTTCCCATCTGGAAAAAAGAATTCTATGAGACAGGTGAGAGCGAGTGGGTAAAGTGTCTGGCCTGTGCCGCGAAAGGAATTCCTCATCATGACCACTTCCATCACACCTAACGAGCTGTTTGGGCGGCAGATCACTTTACTAGGAAATGAGGGGCAGAAACTCATTCAGAAAGCACGTCTTTTAATTGTGGGTGCCGGAGGCCTTGGTTGCCCGGCCCTTCAATATCTCTCAGCGGCCGGTGTGGGTGAGATCGGTATTATGGACTTCGATAAGGTAAGTCTTTCTAATTTACAGCGGCAGATTCTCTTTAAACCTTCAGATGTTGGAGAGTTTAAAGTTAAAGTCGTAATGGATCGTCTCCAGGAACTCGCTCCCTTTTCAAAAATCACGGGCCATCCTTTCGCTCTTAATGAGGAGAATGCTTCGAGCCTAATTTCAAACTATGATATCGTTCTTGATTGCACCGATAACTTTCACACCAAGTTTCTTCTCCATGATATTTGTTTTCAAGAAAAGAAAGTATTGGTCCAGGCCTCGGTCTATCAGTATGAAGGTCAACTTCAGGTTTTTGATTTTCGAAATCAGGAGGGTCCTTGCTGGCGTTGCCTCTGGGCCATTCCTCCCGAGGATGGCTGCACCGGCACTTGTGCGGAAGTGGGAGTCTTAGGTCCTCTCTTAGGAGTTATGGGAAGCCTCCAGGCAGTGGAGGCTCTCAAAATTATCCTGGGTAAACCGTTCCTCACTAACGGTAAAAGCTTATTTGTGGACTTACTCACTTTATCAATGGATACGAGAAGTTTTAAGGCCCGTAGCGACTGCTCCTGTTGCGTGAAAAAAAATCTTCCTCAGGTGGAAAAGTTACAAGTGACTCTGCCGGATGAAATCAATCAATTTATTATTCTTGATGTGAGATCACGGAATGAAAATCAAAATTGTGTTATATTAAAGGGTCTTGAGTGCAAAGAAATCATTAACGTTCCTCTGGAAGAAGTGAGTTCGTTTCAACCAGAAACTTCAAAGAAGTATCTGGTCGTTTGCAGTAAAGGTATTAGATCCTTAAAGGCCTGTCGAATGCTTCGAAATGAGCATAGGGAAGTTTACTCCCTCCTTGGCGGTCTCGAGAATATTACATAGAATCTTCACCACGAGGTATAAATATGAATCCATGGCATGATTTAGCATTAGATTTTACAGCAGATGAACTTAACTGCTTGATTGAAATTCCTGCGGGCTCAAAGATTAAGTATGAGATCGACAAAGAATCAGGTTTATTAAAAGTTGACCGCATCCTTTATAGTTCAGTCCATTACCCATGTAACTATGGACTCTTTCCTCAGACTTTTTGTGATGATGGTGATCCACTAGACGTTCTGGTTATTGGTCAACTTCCCGTGGCCCCTCTTTCCATTATGAGAGTGAGACCCATCGGAGTCATTCGCATGATTGATCAGGGTAAAGGCGATGATAAAGTTATTTCCGTTCACGTTGATGATCCTGAATACAATCATATCCGCTCAATTAAAGAACTCGCCCCTCATAAAATTAATGAAATTCGCCGTTTCTTTGAAAGTTACAAGGAACTCGAGAAGAAGAGTGTGGAGATTACTTCTATTGATGATGAGAAGCATGCGGTCCAGGTGGTGAGGGAATCGATTGAGCTTTACCGGAAGTCTTTTAAGTAGTCCTACGAGATTTGCTCATGGGATGAGCAAAAAGTATTTCCCTTAAGAATCCATTATTTATCATACAACATCTTAATCTTATAAGGTGTTGTATTCCTTACTCTTTATCGAGTGGCCAGTATTTCATTTCATTGACCGAAATTTAAAAGCTTTTAACATCAAACTCAATCATTATTCATGTCTTTCAGGCAAGGAGGCCTAATGCAAAAGTTTGTCGTTCTCATTCTATTGGTCACTCTAGGGGCAGTCGTAAGCAGTTGCGGTAAAGAAGATAGTAAGTCCAAAAGTTCATCCTCTTCATTCTTTCCAACTGTAAATCCATAAGGAACTCCCCATGAAAACATTATTAAAACTTTCTCTTATTACAACTCTTGGCCTTGGCCAATTGGCCTATGCTCAACACAGTACTCATCCCGCTGGCCAAAAAATTCAAGCGATCATGGGAACACAGGATGCCATTGATGCAACTCCGAGATGCGACGTGGATCTTATGGGTGGGGATGCAGGAGGAAGTCTTGCGGCCATCAATATGGTACCTTGCTTACTTAACTTACAGGCAGGTGTTACTGGTCCCACAGGTGCTGCAGGAGTTACTAAAACCCTAACTTTTGACGGATATTCATTCAAGGCCCATATCGTGGTCCTTGATACGCCAGTTACTGTTGATGGCAAGACCTATGATTACGAAGCTAAAATTTGGACTTGCGATACTAATTGTAACGCCACTACAGATTTTTTCCCGGCCATTTGGATGGCGTTTTCCGCCAATGCTACCAAATCAGTGAACAAGGGTGTGCTGGTCAATAATTTCGACGCTGATACCGGAAATTTCATTGGCGCCTCATTCATCCGCTGGGATACGGGGTCAGCTACTACTACCAGGAATATAGAATCAGTTCAGGGTGAATGTCGCTCGGATGGTAGTTTTGATTCTCGCTTTATGAAATATACCCGTGAGGTCTCTACCGGCATTACTAAATATGCCATGAGAGAAGGTGATAATACTGCAGAAGCCTATACCTTGCTTATAGAGCTCAATACTAAAACGAACATTGGTAGCGTAAACGAGAATGGTTCAGGAGCAGATCCGTTCGAGCGAAAAGCTGCGACGCTGGTGTTTGATGGTGCGAATCGGTCAGACTATACTTATACAGCGACTGGGACTTATACGCCTAGTTTTCTGACTCTTCCAACTTTTAATGCCAACTCTTTTACTGCTGTCGCTTGTACCGGCGGTGCAATTTCAGCAGGAAATACCAACGGAACGATCACTGAATTAGGAAAAGGGGTGGGGCTCCTTGCATCTCCTTTGGCCCAGCCTATGAACGGTATGACTCTTAACCCAAGTAATATCTAGTTCATTTTTTGACAGGGCGTGCGTAGCACGTCCTGTCTTATTGACTTTTGTTTTGTGACTGTGTTGAAGTTTAACTATGTCACAAATCCTACACCCTTCAGCTCGCTTGAAAAATCTGCGGGAAACCCTGGAACTCTCACAGCGAGAGCTGGCAAAAGAATTTAATGTATCAAGCGGGGCAATTGCCTCCTGGGAGCTCGGGAGCAATCCGGTTCCAGGACCGATCATCAAATTGATAGATCTCTACGAACTAAAATCAGAATCATTACAATCTAGTTCCAACAGCGAAAACGACTTAAAGGACTTGTCGGCACTTTTTAAGCATCACCAAAATGAGATTAAACTCATTCAAAAGGGTCTTGATGGTTTTTTGAAAGAAGTCTCCTTAAATAATTACATCGAAGGTAAGGTTAAGCACTCCATTGCAAAACAGCTTGTGAGATTCCTGACAGATAGTAAAGGGCTCACCATTAAGGCCGCACAGCTCTTAAGTTACCTTGAAATTGGACTTCCGGCAGAACTTCGACTGGCACTTGGGAATCTCCAGGCAAATCTTAAGCCCATGCCTAAGAAAGTGGTTTTGGAAATTCTTAAAGAAGCTTATGGGAATAGTTTCGCGGATACCTTTCAGGAAATTTCTTTTCCTCCGATTGCCGTCACAAGCCTGGGGCAAGTGCATCAGGGAACTCTTAAATCAGGAGAGAAGATCGCCATTAAGGTCCAGTTTAAAGATATTAAAAAAACTCTGGACTCACAGTTTTCTAAAATCAGTTTTCTCCAAAAGTTTAGTGGCGGTGGTAGTGAGGAAGCAAAAACCATTACTGAAGAAATCAGACGAGCCATCCTGGAAGAATGTGATTATCTTAAAGAAGCGAGAAATCATCAGAAGATTCGCGAGCTGATCATTAATTTTCCAAGAACGATTGTTCCCAAAGTTTATCTCAACTTGTGTCGGGTCAATGTTCTTGTAACAGAATACATAGATGCTCAAAATTTTCATAGTTTCTGTCAGACTGCTTCTCAGGATTCTAAAAATATCGTGGCAGAAGCACTCGCAAGAACACTCACAACTCTTTCATTTTCACACGGGATCGTACTGGGAGATATTCATCCGGAAAATTTTCTGATTAAAAATGACAAAGTTGTTTATCTCGACTTTGGCAGGATTTGGACTCCGCCGCGAAATAGGATGTTGCAAGAGACGAGCTTTTACCAGGCCCTACTTTTAAATCAAAAAGAGAAGGCGAGGGAATTGTGTAAGAGTATTGGATTTGCCAAAGACGAAAATCATTTTAACTTTGATGAATTCTGGAACTTCCTCATGAGTTCTTCTGAGCATCTCCTTAGAGATGAGCTGTTTAAATTTTCCCGTGAATACGCTTCGAAGATTTCAAAAAAAGCGAGAACCTTTCCTCATAAGAAAACTCTGAAACTCTCTCCGGAAGCGTTTTGGGGATTCACCTTCAGTGCGGGCACATGGGGTATGTATGCGGAGCTTGAAGCTGAATGCAATTGGCGCCGGATGGCCCTGGAGGTTTTTGATAAGGCCCTCACCTTGAAAAGCATATAAATGAAGACAGAAATACCATAACAAGTATGGGTATTTGAATTTGTCAGCACATTCATGGATAAGGAAATTAACTCTGAGATAACATATAGAGATAGAGATCTTCCACTTTCTTCCGGGCCCAAGGAGTTTTCCTCAAAAATTTAAGTGAGGATTTAATACTTGGGTCACTTATAAAGCAATTGATCTTAATCATATTGCCCAGTTGCTCCCATCCATAGAAATCGACGAGTTTATTTAGGATTACTTCTAATGTCACCCCATGGAGGGGATCGTTGTTATTGTCTTTAACCATTCATAAAACATACAACAAAATGCTATACTTAAGTAACTAAGGATTAAGTATGAATAATAAAATATATGAATATGTGGTGGTTGGTGCTGGTTTTAGTGGGTTGTATCTGGCCCGCCATCTTAATAAGGCCCTGGTCCTTGAGAAGTCCCGCGGAGTAGGAGGGCGCATGGCCACCCGACGTGATGGGACCTTTACTTTCGATCATGGGGCACAGTTTGTAAAAAATGATGAACTCATGAAAAGTCTTATCACTGACTGGAGTGAAAAAGGTCTCCTCCAGGATCTCGGTGAAAATCGCTTTTGCGCCAAAGGTGGAATGACAAAACTAGCAAAGGATCTGGCAGCTCAGTTAAATATCGAGTTAGAAAGAAAAGTAAGTAAAATTTCTTACCAGGATAGTTTTTGGACTATAGAAGATGATGGATCCCACTCATGGAAAGCACAAAATATTATTTTAACTGCGCCGGTTCCACAGATCGTTGAACTTCTGGATAAAAGTTCTATTCATTACCCACAAGATCTAAAAAGTGTGATTTATACGAAAGCTCTCGTTTTCATCATTAAAGGTGACTTTGGCGATAAAGATAGTCCTTATCAGGAATTGTCCACTCCATCCATTTTCTCTATCTCGTCGCAAAAACTAAAAGGGACCTCGAGTTCAAACGCTCAAGTTGTAGTGATGAAGGCCGACTGGAGTGAGAAACACTTTGAAGAATCTGATGAAGCCATTTTAGAGAAGGCGAGAGTTATTTTGTCTCAAGAACTACCAGAGTTAACGGTTCAAGACCTACAACTTAAAAAATGGCGATACGCTTTTCCGCAAAATATTTATCACAAGCCTTTTCTGTCTTTAGATCATGGACTCTATCTTTCAGGTGATGGATTCAGCGAGGGGAATTTAAATGGAGCGCTTAAGAGTGCTTCCTCACTACTGAATGTAATAATAAACGTAAAAGAGTGATCCACTTAAAGTGAGTACCCATAAACTTACTCCCAAAGCTACTGTAGAAAGCTCGATACTTTGTAGCTGCTTTCGATTAAGTGAAAGTCCAATGAGAAAGAGTGTCAGGGAGAAACCAACCTTAGAAAAAGTTTTTAAGGATGGGACTAAGGGTTGAAGTTCAGAAATGTTCGTGAACAGTAAAGACATTCCCAGAAATAAAAAAATAAACCAAGGATAAGAGATTTTTCCCTTGGATTTAGTTGTTGCGGCAAAAAAGAAAGTTACCGGTATAATCCACAGGGCCCTTGAAAGCTTCAAGGTCGTCGCCGTACTGAGAGCTTCTTCTCCAAAGGTAGCTGAAGCCGCGACCACTGCACTGGTGTCGTGGATCGCAAGGGCCGCCCAGGTTCCGAATTGATTCTGAGATAGAGCTAATTCATTTCCAATGAAAGGAAAGATGAAAACAGCTGTAGCATTAAGGATGAAAACAATTCCCATGGCAACGGCGATTGAGAAATTGTCGGCCTTTATGACAGGACTCACGGCCCCGATAGCACTGCCGCCACAAATGGCCGTCCCAACAGAGATTAAAGTTGAGATGGGACTAGTAACACGTAAGAGGCGAGCAAGAAGTTCCCCGGTAAGTAAAACCAGAGTGAGACTAATGAAGGTCGTCACCATGCCAGATAAACCTTGCTTTATGACAATCTGAAAATTGAGGGCCGAACCGAGTAAGATAATACTTCCCTGGAGAATCCTGGAACTCCAGGTTTTAATAAGCCTCTGTTCTTCTGGTGTAAACTTAAGGAAGAAGGAAAGCCCTATACCAAGAAGTATACTCCAATGAGGGGCAATGGAGAGACCAGCGATTATAATTAAAAAGATTAAAACGAGAACTGGGTTCATGGAGTCTTTTTAGGAAGTCCCTTGGAGATAAGATCTTCATACCCACCAAGGTTTTGTCCTTTAATTCCTTCATCATTAATTTTACTGATGAAAGATTTGACCCGATTGCCTGAGCGACAGTAGAGGAAGAGCTCTTTACCTTTAACCATCTCTTTAAGTTTTTTGATAGTGGCAGTTGGATTGTTATTTAATTCAGACAAGGGGAGCCATAAGGCACCTTTAATCATTCCGCTTTTAATTTCTTCTTCCTCACGTATATCCAGCAAGAGGGCCTTTCCGACCTTCATTTGATCATAGGCCTGAGCTTCATCGGCCATCGTCTTGTTAGAACCAAAAAAGTTTAAAAGAAAGAGAGCTGTTAAAAAGTATTTCATGGTGACACCATATTGGACCAGGCTCGTCTCATTAATCTGAAACTTTACAATATTATATATTTGTAATATGATAAATGTCAACAGAAGAACCTATGAGTGCGAGTGCCTAACAATATGAATTTAGAATTATTACAAGCGAAATGTGTAGAAGTCTCGGCCATTATGAAGGCCATTTCTCATCCGCAACGCTTAATGCTTATGTGTCATCTCTCTGAGGGAGAAAAAAACGTAAGTGAACTACTTGAACTTTGTGAACTCTCACAGTCGCAGTTGTCTCAGTTCTTGAATCGACTTCAACGGGAAAAACTTTTAAACGTCCGCCGCGATGGAAATTTTTCTTATTACAGCATTGCTGATAAGAACATCACCAAACTCATTCAATCTATGCAGAAAATATTCTGCTAAAAGGAAAATCATGAAGGCCCAGATGAAATGGTTAGGGAAAATGGCATTTGAAATAGATAATCATGGTATCAAGACCCAAACCGATGCCACTAAAGATGCCGGCGGCGATGAGCAAGCACCAACACCAAAAGAGCTGGTTTTAAATGCCATGATGGGCTGTACTGCAATGGATGTAGTCTCGATTATGAAAAAGATGCGACAAAATTTTGATAACTTCTATCTTGAGATTGATGCCGAAAAAACCACCTCACATCCAACTCATTTTAAAAATGCTGAAATTAAGTTTTTTATGAATGGAGAGGTCGCTCCGGATAAACTAATTAAAGCGGTAGAAGCTTCACTCACTAAGTACTGTGGGGTGAATTACATGATTTCTAAAACCTGTGACATCGGCTATCGGATTATTCTTAATGATAATGAGATCAAGACTGGAAAGGCCGATTTCGTAGAACCCGTTTAAGTAAATAAATAAGGGCCCCGGCGATTAAACTCACCATAAGGCTTGGAATCAAGTCATGGATGTGTAAAAAGTTAAATCGAAAGAGGTCTCGAAAAAATGGGATATAGAGTACAATCGCCAGAAGTCCTAAAGTTGCCACGGTAATCACTTTAAAATGTTTTTTATTCTTTCCGAGATTTACATAGATGAGGAATAGATTTGAGATAATAAGAGTGGTGAAGGCTATTCCCCGGCCATCTGAAGAATCGAGTCCTCTCTTTATAGATAATAGATAGACACCAATGGCCGCGATGGAAAGAATCATTCCCGCAATGAGGCTTTGAGCAACTTCTGTTCGCGTAAGGATGCGGGCATTTTTTGAACGAGGTTTTCTTTCCATCAAGTCTTTGTCTTCCTGTATAGCTTCGAATAAGGTCGTTGAGGCCGGTTCAATAATAAGATGAAGAAACGCAATGTGAACGGGAAGTAAGACTAAGGGAAGTTTGAAAATAACGGGAATAACTGAAAGTGCGGTTATAGGAATATGAATGGCCAGAAGGTAACTAAAGGCTTCTTGTAGGTTTCGATAGATTCTTCTTCCTAATCTGATAGCGGCGACAATAGAAGAAAAGCTGTCATCGATTAAAACCACTGAAGAAGCTTCACGGGCCACATCGGTTCCTCTTTTTCCCATAGCAATACCAACTTGAGCTTCCCTCAGTGCCGGAGCATCATTTACCCCGTCTCCTGTCATAGCGACTACTTCTCCGGATGACTTCAGGAGTGAAACAATTCGAAGTTTATCCAGAGGTTTCATGCGACAATAGATCTGGATTTCATAGAGCTTTTTTAGAAGTTCTGAGTCTTCCATCTTTTCTATTTCTGTTCCTGTGAGGGCCTGATCTGCGTTTATCAGTCCAATTTGTTTTCCAATACTTTTGGCGGTGGCCGGATGATCTCCGGTAATCATGAGGACTCTTACTCCGGCTTCCTGACACTCCAGAACAGCGTCACGAGCATCGCCTCTGATTGGGTCCTCCAGGCCGATCAGGCCTATGAAGGTGAAATTGAGATCGTGCTGATTTTCCGGAAGAGTATTGGCATAGGCGCGAGCCACGGCAATAACTCTAATCCCTCCTGAGGCCAATGTAGTTGTTTGGTCTTCAATTAAGCGAGCTTGTTCTTCTGGTAGGTGACAAAGATCAATGATGGCCTCAACCGCTCCCTTAGCACCGACGACAAAGCTTTTGTTATCTTCTGTGGTCCAGGCATATGAGACTGCCAGAAGTTCACTTGTGATTTGATATTCCTTGGATAATTGCCAACTGGGATGAAGATGTTCCGTTTGAACTAAAAATTCATCACCAGTTCTCTTAATTGCTTTTTCCATCGGATCAAAAGGATCCCTTGGGCTGGCAAGAATTCCAAACTCCATTATTTCATGAAAGTCTTCCGGGAGGTCATTCAGGTTTTCTGTAATTTCCATTTCTTCTTTCCCATTCCAAAGTCTTCTTAAAACCATCTTGTTCTCGGTAAGTGTTCCGGTCTTATCGGTGCATAAAAAAGTGATCCCGCCTAAGGCTTCGATGGAGGGAACTTTTCTTGTGAGAACATTTCTTTTAGAAATTCGCCAGGCACCTGCGGCGAGAAAAATAAGAAGGACTGCAGGAAGTTCATTCGGGAGAAGGGCCATCGCCAGTGTCAGTCCAGTTAGAATCGCTTCTAATACATCATTTCTTGTAAACCAATAGTAAGTAACGACAAAAAGAGTAAGGAGCGCCACAAGGATTGAGAGTTTATTTACAATCTTTCTGGTGTTTTTTTGTAGAGGAGTTCCCTCATCCTGAATTTTACCAAGACTTTCACCGATTTTTCCTAACTCAGTGGCCCCACCAGTTTTCATCACATTCCCCAGTGCCTGTCCTTTTAGAACCAAAGTACCGGATAAGACAATATTGGATTCTTTTAAAGAAGGGGATTTATCTAGTGGATAAGATTCACCTGTAATAATCGACTCATCAACTGATAGCGGGCCCCCTTCTATCAGTTGAATGTCGGCCGGAATTCTGTCACCTTCGTTAAGAATCACAATGTCCTCTGGAACAACTTCTCTTCCGGGAATTCTCAGCTGCTTACCTTCGCGGATGACCACTGCTCTGGGACTAGAGAGTTCCTTTAAAGCGAACAAAGTTTTTTCGGTCTTATTTTCTTGATAAATGGTTATTCCGAGAATCAAGATTAAGAAAGTGAGAAGGCTATAAACTTCTTCCGCTTCACCTAAAAGGAGATAAATAATTCCTATACCTATCAGAAGGAGCACCATCGGCTCTTTAACCGCCCCTAAGACAATCTTCATTACTCCGCGGGGACCATCGGTTTGTAATTCATTATAACCAAATCTTTCCAAACGATTGAGAGCTTCTTGATGTGATAGGCCAATGATGTTTTTTTCAGTGGAGGCTTTCATGGAACTTTAGTGTCTCCTAACTGAAAAGTAGGTGTATTGGCACTTGGTTTCCAAACCTAATATATATAGTATACTTGGCACCTAGTTGATTATTAGCAGGACCTTTTATGACATTAAGTTCAATTAAAATAAAAAGTTATTCAAAACTTCCCGCCCTGCACCTGGAGTGGCTTTCTTTAAAAGATCACTTTGTTGCGACCGTAGGCCCTGCCTCAGGTCAAGGCCACCCGTTAAAAAATCTTTTAGTTCTGGCCGATGCTAAATTTCAAGCGAAGTCCCGTTTCCCTCAACATCCTCATCGGGATATGGAAATTCTCACTTGGGTCGCTAAGGGCACCTTACAGCACTATGACAATAACGGTACTGATCAGTCAGTGCCTGAGAAAAGTCTCCAACTCATGAGTGCCAGGGATGGTATTTTTCACGCTGAAGGTAATGCCAGTGATGCTGAAGTGCGAATGCTACAAATTTGGATCACACCACAAACCAAGGGAGGCACTCCAGTTGTGGACCAGACTGAACTAACAGGAAGTGGCTTTAAACTCCTGGCAGGTCCGGAAGATGCTCCACTTATTATTCGACAAAAGGCTTGGTTTTACGCTGCTGCTATTGAAAATGAACATGGAGAAACATTAGAAGTTCCCGAGGGTAAGATGGGCTACGCCATTTCCATTGGAGAGTTATCCTGGAATGATGAGAAGGCCTCAGACGGTGAT
>JAEYUK010000291.1 GCA_023432655.1 Pseudomonadota bacterium
GAATTTTGTCAGATGTTGTTCTTCATAACTGACGTCGGATATGTGGTTTAGCAAAATTTCCAGGACAGGCCAAACACTAAAATAGTTTGGAGTCGATATCACGACCTGGCTGCCGCTATCTGTAATCTCATCCAGTAATCTAAAAAATGATTTTATCTGCTCGTGATCAAGGTGCTCAATTACTTCAATAAAAGTAACAACATCAAACTTTTTTCCACTAAGTTTTTCTCTGGCATCCTCAAAATTCTGAATATAAGTAAACTGCTTAACGGAAGAGCCGAAGTTATTTCTGCCATAAGCTATTTGGGTCTCAAGAATATCTACTCCGATTGCTTTTACTTCAAATGGAACAAATCTTCCTACGAAGGATCCTGAAAAACATCCCACATCTAACAATGTTTGATTGGGTTTTTCGTCAATGCACCTAAGAACCGAATCAAATTTGTGCCAATGCCAGAATTTTCTTACTCCATCAGGTCCCAGAAAAATCTTGTCATAAAAGCCCTCGGGAATCTGGTCGTAATCAAAATTCATGTTTTACCTTTCGATATGACCAAACCAAAAAAACTAAGCCTAATAGGAAGAACAGTAAAGAAAACTGCCGATGATAGGGATTATATTCTAAGACAACTTCCTTCACCCCTTCATAGGGTAAAATTTCAATGAGGCCAGAATTTTCGTAGGCATCACAGTTTTGACAGTCCCAGCCGCCATTCCAGGCGAAATTAAAAATGATTCTATCCTTAATGACATTTGAGGAATGTATTCTAATCTTGTTGTATTCAAAGTCCGCCCTAAGTCCTTCAGCCGCTTGACCAGCAAATAACTGCAGACTGTTCAGGATAGGGTTTTTTGCCGGCTCATAGCAGCTGCGAGAAAGATTTCCTGACTGGTAAACAAACGGCTTAGGAACAAATGGTTCATACACGTTCTGGTCTCGTCCTATTTCAGTAGCTCTTACCTGACGAGAGTCCATTTTTTGCTGAAAACCACTGTGATGAATAAAAACCCCGCTATATAGAAACTCCCCCAGAGCAGTTATCAGAAGAACAGTTTTCCAGCGACCAGGTACTTTAATGTGGGAGATAAAAAACAAGATCAACATAAAGACGATAATTAAAAACCGACTTTGAACATGGATGTGGTTCACTAAGGGAATAGCTTTAATTATGGTCCATGGATTAAAAACACCGAGGATACCAAAGGCTACCCAAGAGAAGAGGGCCATTTGGGCCAACTGCCACTTTAAGGTTTTAAACTGTTTTAAGCCCCAGATGATTAAAACGAGCAGTGAAAATCCGATATAATGGTAATACTCGTGACCCAGATACTTCATTCCTTCCATCTGGACATAGTTAGATTGCTTAATACTAAACAGGGCTTCGAAAATATTAGCGATTGAGTACTGGGTAATTTCGTGTTCTGGCTTACGGGTATAGTGCACACTTAAGACGGGAATGGCCTTGGCCATTAATAAGGCAAAACCCGCACTCAGTATCAAAAGCCAGTTGGTTCTATTTTCCTTGGCCCTAAGAAGTAACCAAAATTTTTTATAATTTAAGTTAATAAAAATCAGGATTAAAGAAAAGTAGAACGGATAGAGACCTCCATCTAGAAACATGAAACTTAGAAGCGCACATAATCCCCAAACCTGTTTGAGGCTCCTAAGATCTCTCGCCAAGCAAAACACCAGCGGTAAAAGGTAAAACGTCCTGTAGACAATATGGCCTTCGATAAAGTGGAGTAAAAAGAATGGAGAGAGAGTAAAGAGTACGGCGAGTAAAATCCTATTGGGCCTGGATTCTTCTTTCTCACAAAGTTTCCACATACCGAGATAGCCCAAGCAGCTACAAATCAAAATGGAAAACAAGTTCGCTAAGTAGGGAGTTAGTAGCGGATAAAGAATAACTAGTGGTGAATAAATCCAGTTTTGGGGATTGGCCAAGATGTCTACTCCGCCGCACACCCATGGATCTAGTAAAGGCAGTTCTCCCTGACTAAGATAAGACCTAATCATTAGGGCCAAACTATTAAAATAGTCCCAGTCACGTCGAGGCGAATTAGGATACTCTATAAAGTGAATGAGAAAAGGAATTAGACTTAAGCCCATACCAATTAAGTGTGGGCCATACTTCTTAAAAAAGCTCTTAGACATTTAAACTAACATTTAGGTTTTAGAAATTTAGCTTCGTACTTCATTTGGCTTTTCTTACCTTTTTTATCTACAGCATCAGTTGTAACTCTCGTTTGAGTAGGACTAACGATTTCCCAAACAGTCGTTCCGCGGTTTCCATCTTTGCAAGTAAATTCGGATACAACTTTAGTTGGAGACTGGCTCTTAACCTTGTGATCGCAGTCCGTATTTTCTTCGGCTGCAATTTTTTCCGGACTATCCACCATATCCTTGTCATAGCAAACCGTGGAAACATTATTCTGAACCTGTGAGCCACCTTTACTCATTTGCTCTAGAATCATTTTCTTTTGAGCTTCAGGCATTTTTTCAATTTGTTTTCTAACTTCTGCCATAGGATCATATTCTTTTCCATCATGGAAAATTTTCATGTTAATTTCCCAGAGTCCAGGTTTCATTTTCATTGATGCTGAGAAAGAATTAAATGAAACAAGGCTGAGAATAATGATTAATACTCTGGTCATGTGAATCTCCTGGTCGCTTATTCTAAAATTTTCAATTATTTTTTCACAAAGTTACCGAAGATGAACCTTAATTCTTCTCAGGACCGTCACAGATACGATCCATTACCTTAATAAACGGTGTGAGTGCTACCAGGAAGATGGTTACCAGAACGATATTAAAACTTAAGTGGGCCATTGCTACCACCATTGATTCATCGGGAGCTGATTTGAGAACCCAATCAGTAAAAGGTGTTAAAAACGGGTAAATAATCAACACACCAATAGTGTTAATGAGTGTGTTGGCCAAAGCTGCTTTTTTAGCAACTCGAGACATGCGAACTGAAGCAAACAGGGCCGTGAACGTAGTTCCAATATTGGCCCCCAAGACAATGGGTATTGAATCGGCAGGCGAGATGAGCCCTTGTTGTACAAAAATAATGGCTAAACCTGTGACCACCGTACTCGACTGCAAAATAATGGTTAAAAAAACACCAATCAAAATACTGATCATTGAATTAGATGTGTAGAGCAGGAGACTGGTTAATTGCTCTGAATCCTTGAGTGGGATGATGGCGGTATTGACTAAATCCAGACTAAAAAAAATAAATCCAAAGTAAAATATGCCTTTACCAAAAACTTTGATTTTAAAAGGGATCGCGGAAATCAATGTGCCCAAGACAATAAATATTGGCCCAATGTTAGTTAACTTAAAAGACACAAGCCAGGCAGTCGCCGTTGTTCCAATATAAGAACCCAACATGATTGAAGTGGCCCCAGCGAAACTTAAAACACCACTATCCACCAGTGACACGGCCAACGAAGATACGGCCGTCGATGATTGGATGATTACGGTAAAAATCAAGCCAACCACGAAACCGATAAATCGGTTAGCTGTTAACTTTTTCATAATCTCTTCTAGTTTATTGCCAGCAGCTGTTCGTAGCTCAGCACTAAAGGCCCCTAGTCCAAAGAGGAAGAGAATAATGGCGCTGAATATGGAGAAGACGATTTGATAGTTATGCATAACAAATAATCTTAAAAGATAGTTTTATGAAGGGGAAGTCAGAAGAGAAAAAAGTTTTCCCGGACACTCTTTTGTTTACTATATCAAACACTTTTGGATATAAAAGATCAAACTATGAAAAAGGATAGATATGAAAATGCTTATTGCAGCTCTTTTACTCATTAGCTCTACAGCTTTCGCTCAAGACTTCTGCTCGAACTGGCGTTCTAATCCACGTTACGACAAGGCCCTTAACACTCTTGCGACTCATTTGGAGTATGCGCCGGAAGAAATGTGTTCATTACCGACCTTATTAGGGATTGAAGTGCAGCCGTTTCGCGTAATTGATCGTGACGGGGAAGTGATCCCTCATGTTCGTATTTATTTTCACCGTTCTTATGAAAGCTGTTACTTCATGGTTCGTGATGCTGACCAAGTAGTAACTGATGGTCGTTGTTTCTCAACTTTCTAGTATCGATAATGCTCGCCGGGGTTCTTCGGAACTCCGGTTTTTTATGAGGCCAATGCCGCTAAAATAATCAGAGCAACGGCCGATACACGCCCCAATGACCAAGATGATATCTTGATACCGAAAGGATAGTTAAGCTGTCCAACAAAGGTAACAGGAATATCTTCGGCTTTACTCAATCCGAAACCCTTCACTGTTTTTTCTTCCGGTAGATAATAAGTCCCATAAAACTGATCCCAGATCGACAAAACTTTACCCAGATTCATTTGAGATTCACGAGCATTTTTGGAATGATGCCAACGATGGAGCTCCCCGGTATTAAAAAACCGATTCAAAACTCCGGCCTTAAAATCAAAGTTCGCATGTTCAAGGGTGCCAGTAACACAGTTTATAAGCATGAAGGCCAGCTGGACTTCAATACTGATTCCGAACAGGGCCACCGGAAAAACATACGCCGCAATATTGAGTACAACATCTAAAAGATGGAATCGAGCAGAATTAAGAGAATAAATACTTAAAGGTGAATGGTGAATTTTGTGAACTTTCCATAAGAGTTTTTTTCGATGAGAAAGCCTGTGGTAGTGATAATGAAACCATTCCGCGATGATTAAAATAAGAACCAATTGAACAATGGCATTCCAATGATGAGGCCAGAAATTTTTCAAAGGGGCATTAAGAAGATATCTGATTCCCATTGCAACTGATATCGCCACCACGGGAAAAACAACTGTCGTCTGGAAACCATCATGAAGCTTCTCTTTTAGTCCAATAGCTGCTTCGCTATGAAGTGGGAAAAGTCTTTCATGAATAAAAATCGTATTAAAACTCAATGAGGCGAGAGCTCCCATAAGTAACAATTGATACTTTAAATCCTCGCAGTAGGGGAAGAGGATAAAGTAGAGCCCCATGGTGATGAAGACATAAGCTGGATAAATCAAACGTTGGTTTAAGTTTTTCATGGCCAAATTCTGACACGAATGTCGATGCCAGAGAAAGAGACCATGAAAAAACTTAGATAGTTATGGAAAGTGTCTAATTAATTGACGGCCCAATCGATTATTTATCGAACTTAGGAGGCGTGCAAAAATACAGGTTTTCATCGATGATATTTTCTTTCTTCATAAGCTCCACAATCGTACTTGTGGCCAGGACTTCCATCTTTTTTGATTCTTCTAGGAGCCATGAATGAATTTCTAAATCTTTGGGGTATCGGATAATGCAACCGGTTTCATATTCTTGAAACTCTCTGATCGCATTTAAAACTTTAAGAAGATGTTGAGGACAAGCACATTCTAAAACTTCCGTATGCTTAAGAATATTTTCAGCTCCTTCATCAGTAAGACAACCGTCAGAATTTAAAATAGAGATAACAGGCATCATTTAATCCTTTTGATTATTTAACTAACACACTAATACCACGTTACTTTTAAATGAGTTTCAAAGCTAATGGGGCGAAAATTGCCCATAAAGAAAAGCCGACTAAAAGATCGACATGATATCCCTTATTTCACAAAGGATTGTTAACTACCTCACCATTCTCTAAAATTAACCGATGAAAGTTCATTTAATTATTGCACTTATTTTGGCTTCAACTGCTTCCTGGGGGGCGTCCTGGAAAGAACAAATTTTAAAAGATGCCAAATCTATCTATGCCCCAATTTCAATAACCACATTTAATAAACCCCTTTTCTTCCAAATGAGTGAATCCCCCTCAGTTAGTGGCAGTGCTCACCACGAGGCGAATCACCTGGCCGTAGTCATTGATCGCGGACTTCTAGATTCACCCCGCTTAACACCCGACGGTTTTAGGATGATTATTTGCCATGAACTCGGTCATTTATTTGGAGGCGCCCCTCGTAGGCATGCTCCTCCAGAATGGGATGGGCCCATCGCTCAAGATGGCCTAAGCATGATGACCAGTGAAGGTCAGGCCGACTATTACGCAAGCTTAGTGTGTTTTCGAAAAATGCTCGAACTCGAAACCTCAGAATCTCCTCGTCCGGACTACCGTCGCGCGGGTCCAAGACTTAAACGTAAGTGTGAAGAGGAAGCAGGTTTTAAGGGCGAAGAACTTAAAGTTTGCCTTCGCGCCGGACTGGCAGGCGAAGACTTCTTAAAACTTGTTTTTGATTTTCCTATATCATGTGAAAGTTTTGATGAATCCATCGCCCCTGATCTCATCAGAGATTTCTATCCAAGTCGACAGTGTCGGCTTGATACAATTGTCAGCGGAGCTCTTTGTAGCGAGAACCAAACGTTCGTACTCGATTTCAATTTGATGGATAAAAATGGATGCGGTCAGGAGTATGCAGCTAGACCTGCTTGTTGGTATCGGTAACACCCTCAAAAGCAAAAAGGCCCAACATGAGTCAGGCCTTAAATTAATTAAAAATAGAATCTTTAAAAAGGGCGGAGACGACTCCATTGAACTCATTAAGTATCCTATCTATTTAAAATGATTACCCTCTATCCATTCAACATGATTTCTTGACTTTGTTTATACATAGTATATACTTTCCCGGAAGGGGTACTACATGACTGTCAAATTGCAAAAATGGGGAAATTCAATGGGTGTTCGCATTCCAAAATCCATTATTGAAAAAGTTAACCTAGTAGAGAACGACGAACTCGTTATTGAGCAACAAGACGGAAAAATCGTGATATTTCCGGCAAAAAAAAAGCTTTCACTTAATGAATTGATGGATCAGGTAACAACTGAAAATATGCATGGTGAAGATGACTTTAAATCAGAGGGTAATGAGGTTTGGTAATGTCATACGTTCCAGATAGAGGTGATATCGTTTGGCTATATTTCACTCCTCAAGCGGGTCATGAGCAACAAGGGACTAGACCTGCAATCATTATTTCTCCAAAAATTTATAACAAGAAAACTAATCTGGCCTTGTGCTGTCCAATTACTTCTAATGAAAAGGGATATCCATTCGAAGTCCAGGTTAAGGGTAAAAAAATTGATGGAGTAATACTTTCTGATCATTTGAAAAATTTAGACTGGAAAGCTCGTAAAGCTAGGTTTATCGAAAAGGCTTCACACACTGTTCTTGGTCAATGCATCGAGAAACTATCTACACTAATTACCGATTAACCCAAATTATTAAATTTGAATTTATCTCTGGTTGAATAAGGAAACTCCCCAGAAATATGCCTTCTAACCGCATACCCTGGATATTTGCCCGCTCTGATATTTAAAATGAACTCTTCTTTCGAAAGAACAATTTTTTTCCTCACATCCAAAAACTCTACATTCGCTCCAGTTTTATTTTCTTTGATTTTAATAACAAAAGATTTGGGCATTCTTTTTATTAACTTGTTACCTTTGTATTTTCTTGAATCATTCGGATCAATGATAAGTTCACCACTAATTATTGCTTTTATTAAAGATTCGTAAAGTTCACGTCTGGTTTTAATCTGCTTGGCCTTTAATCTTCCGACCTCATTATTCCACAGATCCATATTCTCAGAACCTACTGAATTAGCGCTTGAATTAAATCCCCAAAGTTCATTCAATCGCCCCATCATTTCAGCAGTATGTTCGCTAAACTCGAGTGTATATACACCCGATACATATGCATGTCTCATAGCATCTATATCATTATCAACAAGACCTTCTGCGAACTCATTAACCGTGCCATCTGAATTCTTAGGAAGTGGACGAATCTCTTCATCAAACCTAAGGTATAAAACTTAGGCAAAATACTCATATCCATTTATTATAAATGAATGAAGAAAATTTACATTTTTTTTTCAATCTTAACTCTAGCCGTGGGCTTGGCTGTTCATAACCACACTAACACCTTAGAAGTAAGCAAGCATGTCATTAAACTAGATGATGAGAAAAGAATCCTTAAAATCGCCCACGTCTCTGATCTTCACACTAAAGGATTTAACAACCTTGAACAGCAGTTAGTTAGGGCCATTAATGAAAACAATATTGATCTAATTGTCATCACTGGGGATATAGCAACACCAAGAGGAACACTTGAAGGCTATAACAATGTCTTAAAAAACTTTAAAGCTCCTAAAGGAGTTTATTACATTCCAGGAAACTGGGAGTATTGGGAACCCATTAAAAATCTTCAGAAAATTTTAGAACAGAATAACATTGTTGATCTAACGAATAAAACTCACAGGATTGATGAGCATTTATGGCTTACAGGATTTGATGATAGTGAAGAAGGAATCCCTAATCTAAAAATGGTCTCTAACGTTCCTGAAAATGATATAAAAATTGGACTTTTCCACTCGCCTCAGTTCTTTAATAAAATTTCTGATCGCACTCATTTAAATCTAGCAGGCCATAGTCACGGAGGACAAATTCGCATTCCTTTCCTTGGATCTCTATGGACACCAGAAGGCACAGGAGATTTTGATCAAGGATGGTTTGAAAAAGATGATTCAAAATTATTTGTTTCAAGGGGAATAGGTACATCAGTGTTACCCATCAGATTTTTTTGTTCACCAGAGTTAGCGATTATTGAAGTTCACTATTAACTTCGTACTTTTGAACTTTTTGTGCACCCAAAAACAAAAAAGCCCGACATTAGTCGGGCTTTTTTAATAATCTATATGCTGGCAAAAGTTCAAAAAGTGGCGGAGACGATGAGATTCGAACTCATGGATCCGGTTAAGGATCGCACCCTTAGCAAGGGTGTGGTTTAAGCCAACTCACCCACGTCTCCGCAATGGCTTAACAACAACTGAGATAATTTAAAAGATGGCGGAGGACTAGGGATTCGAACCCCAGGTAGGCGTTAACCCACGACAGTTTTCAAAACTGTTGCCTTAAACCACTCGGCCAGTCCTCCGTCTTGAGTCATCTAATATAAAGGCTCGGAAAAAAAAAGGCAATCGGTTATTTACGAATCTCTTTTAAACCACCCATATATGGAACTAAAACTTCCGGTATTTTTACTGAGCCATCTTTTTGTTGGTAGTTTTCAAGGATCGCTACCACGGTACGACCTACGGCGAGACCTGAACCATTTAACGTATGGGCGAACTCAACCTTACCTTCCTTATTGCGGAAGCGGATATTGGCCCTTCTCGCCTGGAAATCACCACAATTAGAGATAGAAGAAATCTCACGGTACTTATTCTGGCTTGGAACCCAAACTTCCAGGTCAAAGGTTTTTTGCGACGCAAAACCCATGTCGCCTGTGCATAGGGCAAGAACTCGGTATGGTAGTTCTAGTTTTTGAAGAATCTCAGTAGCACTCGCCACCATCTTCTGGTGAACTTCCTCAGACTGCGCTGGAGAGCAGATGGAAACCATTTCTACTTTGTTAAACTGGTGCATACGGATCAGACCTTTGACGTCTTTGCCGTGGGAGCCAGCTTCTGAACGGAAGCAAGGTGAGTAGGCCGCGTATAAAAATGGGAACTCGGCTTCCTCGATAATTTGTTCACGTTTTAAGTTCGTAAGTGTCACTTCTGAAGTCGGGATCAAGTACCACGGTTGTTCTGAGTTTAGTTTGAACAACTGGTCTTCAAACTTAGGCAGGTTACCAGTACCGATTAGTGAGCGTTCGTGAGCGATGAACGGGGTCATCATCTCGGTGAAGCCCTTCGCTCCCTGGTGATCTAACATGAAGTTAATAAGAGCGCGCTCTAATCTCGCGGCGGCTCCTTTATAAATAACGAAACGGGCACCGGTGATTTTGGCCGCTGTTTCGAAATCCAAGATCCCAAGTCGCTCACCTAATTC
>JAEYUK010000304.1 GCA_023432655.1 Pseudomonadota bacterium
AAAGCATGGTGAGGGAAAGAAATAATGCGAGGGAAGGATAAGCGGCCAACCACCAGCCTTCCGTGAAATGCTTTTGGGCCTGATTCAGAAGTTCGCCCCAACTCGGTGTTGGTGGAGTTAAGCCGAATCCCAGATAATCCAAACTCGCAAGCGCTGTGATGTTACCAGCAATCACGAAAGGTGAAAATGTAATAATCGGTGACAAAGAATTGGGTAGAAGGTGCTTAAAGAAAATACGACTGTGTCCGGCACCCAGAGCTATGGCCGCTTCCACAAATTCTTTCTTTCGATTTTTTAAGTACTCACCTCGCACATAATAACTAATGGTAATCCAGCCAAATACGCTGGACAGGAGAACCAGTAAAAAGAGTGTCGGCTTAAAAATAGAAATGATAATGATGAGGAGAAAGAACTGAGGCACGGTAGATAAGACCTCAACAATCCTCTGCCCCCAGAAGTCTGTGCGTCCTCCAAAATAACCCATGATACCACCAAGAACAGTTCCTAATCCAAAAGTAATCATCCACACCATGATGGCAAAGGAGATGGAGTAGCGGAGACCATAAAGAAGTCTCGTAAGTATATCTCTTCCACGATCATCAGTTCCCATCCAGTTATCGCCAGATGGTGCTGAAGGATATGACTCTACAGTTTTATTAGATTCGTAAGGATCCCATTTAATGATTGGCCACAGCGCCCAGTCCCCTCTTTCTTCCTGAAGCTCAAGCTTTCGATAGTTCATAACGAGTCTTTCCTCGTCGCCAAATTTGGAGGGATGATAATCCACTAGGACCGGAAAAAAACTTTTTCCATTGTAGTTCAAATAAATCGGCTTATTATTGGCCCAGAACTCAGCGGTAAAGCTAAATAAGCAAGCGATCAACATGATCCAGGCTGACAGAACGGCCAGTCGACGGGATTTAAACCGCCGCCATTTCTTTAAGCTATCTTCATTTTTTATAAACCGTTCAATCATGTGAAATCAATCCTTGGGTCAACCAATACATAGGCAAAGTCAGAGAGGACATTACCAATTAAAAAGAGAGCACTTTGAATAAAGACCAGTCCCATGATGACGTTATAGTCACGGGAAAGAATACTTTTATAACTCAAGAGACCAATGCCATCGAGCTGAAAAATCGTCTCCAAGAGAAGAGATCCAGCGAAGAAAACAGTGAGAAATCCACCCAAACCAGTCACGATCGGGATGAGAGCATTTCTAAGAGCGTGTTTCATGTACACGACTTTCTCATCGAGACCCTTAGCGCGGGCAGTACGGATATAGTCCTTTTTAATCTCTTCCATGAGCGAGTTTTTCATCAGGATGGTTAAACTCGTAAATGACCCGATGGTGTAGCAGATTAATGGCAAAGTGAAATGATGAACGCGATCAAGAAACTTTTCCCAACCAGATAACTCATCATAAACTTCTGAATGAATTCCACCCACCGGAAAAATTTCCAGAAAGCTTCCACCAGATAAAAAGACGATTAAAAGAATCGCCAGCATGAAAGAAGGAATGGAATAGAAAACAAAAAGCAGAAAACTGGAGGATAAGTCAAAAACACTGCCATGTTTAATCGCCTTCAATATCCCCAGGGGAATGGAAATGAGATAACTTAAAATGAGGGAAATGATCCCAAACTGTAGTGAGACAGGAAACTTACTGACGATCACATCAATGACCGGTTCCTCATAGGTGAAACTCTCCCCAAAATTTAGAGTCGCAATATTTTTGAGCCACAGAAGATAGCGCATATGAAGAGGCTTATCGAAACCATACTGCTTTTTAAGAGCTTCCATGACTTCTTCAGAAACTCCGTGGGTGTTACTCGTATGACTTCCGCCTCCACCCTGTGACTCCGAAGCAAATCCCCCGCCAAATCGCATTTGCTGAAGTTTCTGCTCAATAGGCCCACCTGGGGCCATGTTAATAATGATAAAGACGACCACCGTCACACCTAAGAGTGTGGGAATAAGGATCGCCATTCGTCGTAAAAAATATTTCAGCATATTATTGTAGCTTCCAGTATTGCTGGCCAAGACCATACTTAAAAGTATCTTTCGGCTTATCTACCCTCTTGGAGTGTCCATAGAGGGTGTATTTACTGTTAAACCAGAAGACATAGGGATAGTCGTCTGCGATGAGTTTATGGGCCTTTTGAAGCAGTGGTTTTCTTTCTTCCATGCTGTAGAGTTTTCTGGAAGCATCGATCAGTTTATCAACTTCCGGATTAGAGTAGCCTATAAAATTGGAACCGCCTCCTTCAATAGAGCTGGTGTGCCAGATTTGCTTTAAATCAATATCAACGCTGCCGCCACCCCAGGCAAGCCTCACGGCTTCAAAATTTCTTTCTTCGAGAAGTTTTACAAAAGAGTTCCATTCAATGTTTTTAATATTGATTTCAACACCCGCTTTACTGGCGTCTTCCTTAAAAATAGTCAGATACTTCATGGCTTCCTGAGTGGGCTCCATGATCGTAATGGATAACTTCGTTTTCTTACCATTAATCACTTTATCCAGAAGGCCATCTTTATCTGTGTCTTTCCATCCCGCCTTATTAAGAATTTTGAGAGCTTCCCCGGGATTATACTCTAGGGGCTTTAATGATTGGTCGGCGTATTCAGATTGAACGTAAATTGGCCCAGTAGCATATTCTGAAAGATTATATTCAAACTTATCGAGCATCAAAGGACGGTTAAAAAGCATCGCCAAAGCTTTTCTAACTTCACGATCTTTAAGAATTGGATGTTTTTGATTCCATCCAATGAAGTTATAGCCTTTAGGAGTTTTATTTTCTGTTTTAACTTTTACGATTTTATCTTCCCAAATTTTACCGACTGTCTTCTTAACGAAACCATCTGGTCTCATGCCCAGAAAGTCGATATCTCCCTTCTTTAAAAGCTCCAGAGAAACATTTTCTTCTGAGACCATACGAAGGACAATTTTCGGAATCACATTAGTATCTTTTTCGGTTTCAACTTGTCGTCCCCACCACTCCGGATTCTGCTCGAGAGTGATTTTTTGTCCGCGATCATATTTAATCAACTTATAGGCACCAGTTCCTACGATAACGCGGTTAAAGTCCTTTTTATTTTCAGGATTGGTATAAAAATGCTTAGGGATAATCTGCAAAGTCGCACACACATCAAAATTTCTGAAATAGTCATCCTTTACAGTGAAGCGAACAGTATTCTTATCAATCACTTCGACTGATTTAATAGATTCATAATAAGGTCTAACCTGAACAGCTTTAAATTCGTCCGAAAAAATCACATCATAAGAGTATTTTACATCCTCAGCTGTCAGGTCTTTTCCATCGTGCCACTTAACGCCTTCTCGGATTTTGAAGTCAAAAACCTTTTTATCTTCGGAAATTTTCCATTCCGTGGCCAATGCTGGTTTCCACTCATAAGTATCTAAATCTCGATCTAATAAGCTCTCAAAGACATAACTATGAACAGCCGTGGTGTAACCATCCGTACCAGACAGAGGACTTAAGGTGGTGGGTTCACCGCCGATATTATAATAAATCGTCGTTCCGGATTTTCTATTTTTAGCGTTACATGCTGCCAAGGTGATAACTAACGACAACATGACAATTCTGGACAGTTTACCCGTCATAAAAGAACTCCTTAAAGTATTCTATTTCCTAATGTAAAGAGCAGGATCAAGCGACCAGCGATCAAGTTTTAAATTATGGTCTTCTACCCGATAAGCTTCGAGCTTAGTATCAATCTCGTTCAAGCGAGCTTCTGAATTTTTGAACTCGGTGAAAGCGCGGGACTTATC
>JAEYUK010000071.1 GCA_023432655.1 Pseudomonadota bacterium
GTATGAGGTCTCCCTCATTATTTCTGAACTTAAAAAGAAATACGCTCCTCGCATTCAAATTTTTAATACCTATCTTGCGGCCCACGATGTTCCAAAAAGCTTCGCCTCCTCTTCGGCCTACATGCACGAAGTGGTGATTCCCCTTTTAGAGAAGCTCGCTCCTTTAAAAGTTATTGATGCCGTCGATATTTTTCATGAGAAGAATTATTTTGATGCTTCTGATGTGGAACTTCTTTTCACAAAAGCTCAGGAGCTTGGCATTGCTCGAAAAATCCATGCAGATGAACTGAATGAAAATGGCGGAGCTACTTTAGCTGCAAAATTTGATGCCCTTTCAGCAGATCACCTTTTAAAAATTTCACCTGAAGGAATCTCGGCCCTGGCCGGGTCCAAGACTGTCGCAAGCCTTCTTCCGGGAACGGCTTTCTTCTTAGGAAAACCTCTGGCACCCGCCCGCGCTTTACTTGATGGTGGAGCGAAGGTTGCCATCGCTTCCGACTACAATCCCGGCTCTTGCCACTGTGACAATTTACTTCTTGTTGCTTCCATTGCTTCTGCCCAGTTAAAAATCAATCAGGCCGAACTTTGGAGTGGCATCACATTGAACGCCGCAGCCGCTTTAGGGCTTACAAAACAAGGCGCCATTATACCGGGAATGAAACCACGTTTCTCTCTGTTTAAAACTGAGAGTCTGTCACACATTACCTATAATTGGGGCCGGAATTTTTCGGTTACTCTGCCTTAAGCGCTTTATCAATCATCCCTAAGAATTCAGTGTCCATAAAGTTATGGAGCTTCTTACTGACGTAGATGACTTTACCTTTGTGGTAAATAATTGAGACAGGGTAAGTTCTGATGAGAAACTGTTCTGCAATTCGCTCGTAGGGATCTTCAACTGATTCAAAATTTAGTTTGTACTTGGCTTCGGTTTTTTTAATGAGCTCCAGCTGGTTTTCGGAATCACCATTAATCCCAATCACCTTCACCTGGGTTGGATACTTGGCCTGAAACTCCACCAAGCTAGGAAATTCCTTCAGACAGGGAATGCACCAAGATGCCCAGAAATTAAGCACAATGATCGGTGCCTTTTCATTCTTGAGTTCAATTGTCGTACTTTTCGTTGTTGTAAATTTAAGTGTTTGGAAGAGCGTCTCATAAACTGAGTCTTTTTGTTTATCTTGCGCCACTTGTTCTGCGTTACTATGGAACTCATCCCAGAGGATTTGGGTGGAAAGAAATCCACTAAAGGCCATAATAAAGAGTAGAAGGAAGGTGAGTTTTTTCTTCATGCCCCTACTGTAACCTAGACGGAAAACTTTATGAAGCCCTGGAAGTTCGTACCTTATCTAAAATTAAAAAAACTGCTGAAAAAGCAGCAGGGCCAATCCATTGTAGAGTTTGTTCTTCTCCTCCTCGTCATCACCTCAATTTCTTATGCATTCGTCGGTATAGTGAACCGCAATATTGCTTTATACTGGGAATATTCGGTAAATTTAATTATTAACGATAAACCCGGCGAAAAAACCGTTAACCTCTGATTAACTGAATTAAGGAAAGATTCATGACTTATTTGTTGGCCATCGACCAAGGCACCACCGGTTCCACTTCCCTTCTTATTGATGCAAAAACACTTAAGGTTATAGATAAAGAAAAGTATGACTACCGCCAGATATTTCCCAAACCGGGATGGGTAGAACACGATCTAAATGATATCTGGGAATCAGTAACTATTTCAGTTGGCACAGTTTTAAAGCGCTCAAAAGTTGATCCCAAAAACATTATGGCGATTGGAATTACCAATCAACGTGAAACCACCTGTGCTTTCACCAAGAAAGGTAAACCTCTTCATAACGCTATCGTCTGGCAAGATCGCCGTACCGCCGATTATTGCGAACAAAGAGCTGAAAGCTACAATAAAGTTTGTAAGGTCAAAACCGGTTTGCCTCTTGATCCCTATTTCTCTGGCACCAAGATGCGCTGGCTTCTGGATAACGTTCCAGCAGTTAAAGAAGCCCTTGATCATAAAGACCTGTGTCTATCTACCATTGATACTTTCCTGGTTCACAGGCTAACTGATTCAGAAAACTTTGTGACGGAACCATCTAATGCTTCCAGAACTATGCTGATGAATCTTGAAACCTTTAATTGGGATTCTGAACTATTAAGCTTCTTTGATATTGATCAGAGCTGCCTTCCTGAAATCAAAGAATCGTTCACAAAGTTTGGCACCACTAAAAATGCTGGCTTCCTACCAGATGGGATTCCCATTCTTTCCATTCTCGGTGACCAACAAGCAGCTCTGTTTGGCCAGGCATGTGTGAATGTTGGTGACATTAAATCGACATACGGCACCGGCGCCTTTCTCCTTTTAAACACCGGCGAGAAGCTCGTGCGCTCAAGCACAGGCCTTCTTTCCACCGCAGCCTATTCGTTTCGCGGAAAAAAAGTTTACGCTCTCGAGGGCTCGGCCTACATCGCAGGAGCCGCCGTTCAGTGGTTACGAGATAATCTTAAATGCATTAAATCTTCCCCTGAGGTATCGACCCTTGCGGCCCAAGTGACAGACCTCTCTCAGATGGAGCATGTCTTATTCATGCCTTTTTTTACCGGGATCGGAACTCCATATTGGAACGCCCATGCAAAAGCTGCCATCGTGGGACTCACCCGCGACACCCACAACGGTCATATTGCTCGCGCTTGCCTGGAGGGTATTGCTCTTTCACTTAATGACTCCGTTTCAAGCTTTAAAAAAGATTTCCCTCAATTAAACGACATTCGTGTTGATGGTGGGGCCGCTGCGAACGATATCTTGATGCAAATGCAGGCCAACTTCTCGCAGAAAACAATTCTTCGTCCTGAAGTGATTGATACCACCGCCTTTGGTGTGGCGATCGGCTGTCTTGTCGGTTTGGGCGAAGTCAGTATTGAGGATATGGGTAAGTACTGGAGACTGGAAAAAGAGTTTAAACCAGAAG
>JAEYUK010000223.1 GCA_023432655.1 Pseudomonadota bacterium
GTGTAAGTATCAGTGGTTATCATATTGCAGAAGCAGGTGCAAACCCAATCACACAACTTGCATTTACATTGGCTAACGGTTTTACTTATGTTGAATATTATTTAAGCCGTGGAATGAATATTGATGAGTTCTGTGAAAATCTCTCGTTCTTCTTCTCCAATGGTCTTGATCCGGAGTACACCGTTTTAGGACGAGTCGCTCGTAAGATCTGGGCGGTCACTCTGAAAGAGAAGTACGGCGCTTCTGAGAAGTCGCAAAAACTTAAGTATCATATTCAGACTTCTGGTCGCTCGCTCCATGCTCAGGAAATTGATTTTAACGATATTCGTACGACGCTTCAGGCGTTCCTGGCGCTGTCTGATAACTGTAACTCGCTTCACACCAATGCTTATGATGAAGCGATCACCACTCCGACTGAGGAATCAGTTCGTCGTGCGATGGCGATTCAGCTCATCATTAACCGTGAGTACGGGCTTAATAAGACGGATAACCCGCTTCAAGGCTCATACATTGTGGATGAACTTTCAGAAATCGTGGAAGAAGCGGTTCTCGCTGAGTTTGAGCGCATCTCGGATAAGGGTGGTGTGTTAGGGGCGATGGAATCCATGTATCAGCGTGGGAAAATCCAGGAAGAGTCTCTTTACTATGAAACTCAAAAAGACTCCGGCGAGTTCCCGATTATTGGTGTGAATACTTTCCTTCCGGAAAAACAAGAAGAGTGGAAACCAATTGAACTTTCCCGCGCTTCAGAGGAAGAAAAGAATGATCAGATTGCCCGCTTGAATGCTTTTAAAGAAAGAAATAAGGCAAAATCCGGTGAGTGCTTAACTCGTCTTCGTGACATTGCTTTATCTGGTGGTAATATTTTTGAAGAGCTTCTAACGACGGTTCGTTATTGCAGCTTAGGTGAAATCACCGCCGTTCTTTATGAAGTGGGCGGCAAATACCGTAGGAACATGTAATGAAAAAATCCAGGATTTATACGAAGACCGGAGATAAAGGGGAAACTTCGCTCGTAAGCGGGAACAGAATTTCTAAATCTAATCTTCGTATAGATCTCTATGGAGAACTCGATGAATTAAATTCTCGGGTAGGGGTGTGTGCCTCGCAATTAGAAGCGGACCTTGAGTTTCAGCAAATTGTAAATTTTCTCCATATCCTTCAGTCGGCGATTTTTGACCTCGGATCAAATCTCGCCTGCGAAGACGAGAATCGTCTGAAGTATAAACTTCCTCAGTTAACAGAAGAGTTTATCACTGAATTAGAGCAAGAAATTGACCGCTTAGATAGTGAGCTTCTTCCGCTTAAAACTTTCATTTTGCCGGGTGGCTCAGTGGTTTCGGCCAATATTCATCTGTGCCGGACGAATGCCCGGAAGGTAGAAAGAAAGTTAGTGTATTTTAATCAAACGGAAGGGGAGCCTCTTCCTGGGAACAGTCTTATTTTCTTAAATCGTCTATCGGATTACTTCTTTGTGCTCGCCCGCTATGTGAATAAAACTAAGGGCGTGAATGAGATTCCCTGGATACCACGAAACTAATTACTGATTGAGATATTGCTTTTTAATTCCACTCAGCGTTTCACCAAGCGTGAACTTCGCCATTTTAAAATTATAAACACTAAACGCCACAACTAAAAATAAAGACAATCCGCCTAGGACCTTCACCTGGGGCAAGAAAGTGATAAAGAAAAGAGGAAGGATCGCCGCCATAAAGATTCCCAGAAGATCGATGGCAGAAGCGGTGAGTGAAGTTATTTTTCGACGTTTTCTAATTTCCTGCTTCGAGATTTTGATCTTACTTTTAATCTTTTTTCTAAGAGCGATTTCCTGAGCATGGGAGGCCATCTGTGAGGGGTCCTTCTCAGGATGCTTATTCTTCTGGTTTTGAATTCTCGCCCCGGTAAAATCCGCTTTGAGCGCATAATCGAGGCGCTCTTTTGGCGTTCCTAGAAAGCTTAGTGCTTCTACGTCCTGAGGGGTCATCCTGGCCTCATTAATGGTAATGAGGGTGTCACCCAAACGGACTTCGTCTCCCACAAACACTTCGGTTTGTTCAATCAGAATTCCATTTAAGTAAGTGCCGTTTTTAGAGTCGAGGTCCACCAACTCCAGGGCATGACCTTTCATTGTTAGTCGGCAATGTTGGGCACTGGTTTTATGATCTTCCAGTTTTATATCACACTGCCGACTGCGGCCCACTACCGCTTTGGAATTAAGAGTGAGCTCATGGTCAGTGGAAACTTTGTTTAAACTGATTTTAAGAATGACTTTCATTTATTTCCAATAGTCTTGGTGATAATCGAAGTGGCAGATTCTTTTTACTTCTTGAAGGTAAGAATGAATTTTTTCCGGGAATTGAAATTCCGGAACAACATAGAGGCCCCATAAATGAGAGGCAAGTAAAATGTCATTCAGACCAAAGGTTTCTGAATGATAAAACGGTTTAAGTTCACTTGAGAGTAAGTTTAAATCGTTCAAAATTTCTTCGATAAATTGGTCTCTTTTTTTAACTAAATTTTTAAAAGGTCCTCTTTTCTCTTCTTTTTTCTTTTGAAAATAGTGGCGAGAGGTCTCATTAAATTCCGGCGTATAAATCCAATAGGGCATCGCCAGATTGTGAACGTTTGCGCCGAGTTTATTTAAAAGCGGATTAATTTCAGTAGGGTCTTGTAACTTTAAGCGATTTTTTTGATCTAAACGGTCGATAATATCCAGGCTCTCATTTTGAGCATGCCCGTTAAACTCCATGATTGGGAGCATCTTAGTGCCCGTTAACTTAACAGGAGTAATTTCGTCATCATAGGGTAAAACAATGGATTCATAGGGTAACTGCAGGTAGCCTAAGGCCATGCGGACCCGAATACAGAACGGACAGTGGACATAGTGATAGAGTTTTAATTCCATGCTACAATGTTAGAGCAATTATTGTAAAAACGAATCTTTAAATGTAAAAAAGGTTTTATTATGGAATCAATCATTACCATCACTGATAAAGCACTTGAGCAAATTCAACATATTGCTAAAACCGATAACCCAGAAGGCAACAAAGGGCTGCGTTTAGCGGTAACTGGTGGCGGCTGTTCAGGGCTGTCCTACAAAATTGAATTTAGTGATGCTAAAGACAAAGATAATGTGCTGACTTTTGGGGAACTTAAAGTCCTCATTGATCCTAAGTCCGTTATTTATTTGAAAGGGATTGTCCTGGATTTTAAAGACGGTCTCACGGGCAAAGGTTTTGTTTTTGATAACCCTAATGCCAAAAACACCTGCGGCTGCGGCGAATCTTTTTCTCTTTAAAAAATGCTGAATCAATACCGCTATTATAAAGGCGAGTTTCCGGTCACCTTAAGTGAGATTACTTTCACCGGGGATGATGTTGAAGCCTTTCTGCAAAATCAATCGACTTACGATATCTCTACTATTCCTGATCAAAGCTTCCAGCTCATAAGTTTTCTGGACCCCCAAGGCCGGGTGGAAAGTTATGGGTGGTTAGTGAAAAAGAAGGGCCTATATAGTTACCTTATTCCAGAAGCTCTTCTTGCTAATTCTCTTGTTCGCTTAAATAAGTTTCTTATCTCAGAAGACGTGACTTTAAGTGAACCCTTGAAGAAGACTTTCTTTTTTATCATCGGACCAGACACTGCCCCGACAAGTGAAGCTGTGTCTGGAATACTCTTTGATGAGAAGGTTTACCTCCAGGATATCTCCGGGAACCACCCGAAACTTTCTCCAATGGAAGTAGAATTATGGCGGGCCCTGACGGGTTATCCTCGTTTTGATGGACAGGATTTTAAACCAGAGATCATTAATAATCTGAGGCTCTTTGATTTAAGTTTAAAACAGAATAAAGGCTGTTATCCCGGTCAGGAAACGGTTTCTAAGATCGCTACCCGAAGAGGTGCGGCCTATAGTCCGGTTTTAATTGAACTAGATACAAAAGCTCATCCAGGAGACATTCATAGTTTTGAGAAAAAAATCGGAACCGCGGATGGTTGTTATCTTTGGAACGATAAATATTATCTAACGGTCAGTCTCTTGCGTGACTTTCGAGTGGAAAGAATGAAAATTCAGTTTTCCCTTAATGAGTCTTCCTATGAAGGGATCGTTCGTTACTATCCTCTGATTTCAGGCAACCCTACCAAGAAAGCTGAAGAGCTTTTTTACGAGGGCACCGATCACTTTAGAAAAGATGAAATGGAGCTTGCCGAAGAAAAATTTCGGCAGGCGATTAAAATTGATCCGTTGTATGCAGATGCCTATGAAAGTCTGGGTGTTATGCTGGGAAGACTTGAGCGCTTTGAAGAAGCTCTAGAATTAATGAAAAAGCTCAGTGAGGTCAATCCAAAATCTGTTCTCGCCCACACAAATATGTCTTTATTTCTCATGCGACTCGGAAGAATTGAAGAAGCCGAAGAGCATAAGTCTCTAGCGACTGTTAAATCCTTCCAGTCCTTCGGGGACGAAGCTGAACAAAAAGAACAGGAAGAGAAAAGAAAGAAGGCCGAGCAGGAGGAATGGGAGAAACGTGAGTCAATGTTTCGTCAGGTGCTGGAAATAGATCCGGAAGATGCTCTCGCCAATTATGGATTAGGTTCGATTGCTGTTGAGAAGGGTCAGTGGGAAGTAGCACGGGGACATCTGGAAGCGGTTTTAAAAAGTGATCCCAAGTACTCTGTTGCTTATCTCGCTTTAGGTCGGGCCTTAAAAGGTCTGGGACTTCTTAATGAGGCCCGTGCCATCTGGCAGGAGGGGATTAAGGTCGCCGCAGCTAAGGGAGACCTCATGCCCGCCAATCAAATGCAGCAGGAACTTAGTTCTTAGAATAAAGAGTTTCTGCTTTCTTTAAGGTCTTTTTTAGATCCGTTAAATCTTTTCGATGTGCTTTAAGTTTCTTTTCCCACAGCGGAATCGCTTTTTTAAATTTATTCAATTCTTTCTGCTGCTCTTGAATGAGCTCCCAGCCAGTTGGGTAAATGAGACCTTTCTTGTGGGCCCATTTTAGTTCCTGATAGGTGTAATTAAGCATGTAGAATTCTTCACACACTCGCCAGTAAATTTTCTCTTTCTCTAGAGGTGTAAAAGGATAGAGCGTTTCATCCAGAGTTTTCGCACGGGCAAGATCAGCAAAGAGTTTAAACGCCCAGAAGAAAGTGAAGTAGGCGTGGAAGACCCCTCTTAGTGGTCTCGGAGTTCTTCTCCAGGGGCTGTAATAGATATTGTCTAGCGGCTCTTCAATTAAAGTTCCGAGATTTAAATAGTAATTTAAATGATGGTGACCATTCTCATGGAGAAGATCATCCATGAGATCCACAAAGTCTCGGTGATAAAGATTAATCATCGAGTAACCCGGTAAATCCTGATGAGAGTAACTGACGAATTCTTTTTGCTTAATGGGAACGATGACTTCAGTGAAGGCGACAAAGCGGTCCCAGGAAGTGGGAGAATACTTTTTGATAATCTTTAGGGCCGTCTCAATCCGATAAGAAAATGACTTCATCTCTTTTAGGGAATGAGTCATGAGGCGTAAATCTTTCCCACCCAAATGGAGAGTCGTCTCTAACAGGCGACTTATTTTCGTGCCCCTCTTGTATTCACCCAGAGATGATTGCGGACGATAGGCGGCACCTTCTTTATTGGATTTAAGAATTTGTCTTTCAGCAAAAAGAGTTAAGTGCTTATCAAAATCATTTAAGGTTTCAAGCGAAGCCTTCCCTAAAGTTTTTCCTTTGTTTAAGCGCTTAAGAAATTGATCTGCAAATTCACTCGCGTTCCATTTCTCAAAAACCAGATCCTCTTGTTCACCAAAATCATTCTTTCCTAAATCCGGGGATTGCTGCTGGAAAAAGTTAAAATTCTTAAGCTGAGTCAGAAAGAGCCAGTGGAGTGGTGAATACGTTTGAAGTTCTTCCTGATGAGTTGTTACCCAGCGAGAAATACTTTTTGTCGGCGCCTGTTTCAGGTCCCGAGTTACGAGCTTTAATTGGGATTTATATTTGGTCTTTAAACGAGACTTTAACTGAGAGTATTTTGCATTTGAGAAATTCATAGGGACGGATAGTAACTTAGGTAAAGACGCACTTCAATCCCAAGAAGGGTGATTGGTGTCATATTTCGTTAAATTTTGAAGCCTTAAGAGTTATTTATAGTTCACTTTTAGAAAACTCGAAGGAGAAGGCCATTAGTCTAAGGCTAATCCTATCTCCTCAGTGCTATGACACCAGAATGTCAAAAATTGATAATTGCACAAATTTGTGCTAAGGTGTTAGATGACAAAGATCGAACGATTTATTGTTAAGCAGATCAAAGCTGAAAATTATGTTCTAACCATTCATGCCAGAAAAAGGATGAGTGAAAGGTTCATTATGGATAGTGATATCGTGGCCATGGCCAGCAGTCTAAAGAGCATTTCGAAACAAGAAGGTAACGATACTTATCTACTAAAAGGATTAGACTCCTGGGGCGAATCTCTTAATGCCTCAGTGGCCGTTAGAGAGAATGTAATAATTGTCACCGTTTTCTATAAAGAGGACATGCTATGAAAACAACTTCCATGAAAAACTTTGCAGGACTGACTTATGTTACTGTTCTCAATATACCTGTAAAAAAATCGGCTTTTGGAGATGTTATTGATGTTGAACCAAGAGAGCTTGAGAAATTGGTCGCTATTGCCCTTATTGAAAATAAAATTCCAATTACTGGGGCTGAGTTCCGTTTATTCAAAAGTGCTCTTGGGATGTCGAATGAAGAGATCGGAGAAAAGTTAGGTGTGCACCGAAACACTGTACTCAAATGGGGAAAAGAAATCGAAAAACGTCTTCCTCCGCCGTATGAAATGTTAGTTCGATTATTAGTAGTCGATGTTTTAGGAATTTCGATGGCGGCAACAATTGAAGATTTAAAAGCTGGGGATAAAACTAAGAAAATTAATGTAAAGGCTGCTTGAGATAGGCTTATGGCAATTCTAAAAAGATGGCTGGGAAGGAGAGACTCGAACTCTCGACCAACAGATTAACAGTCTGCTGCGCTAACCAACTGCGCCACTTCCCAACACATAATCAAAAAGATCAGTAATTTATAATCTCCTCCTCAAATATTGTCCAGTATTTTTGGCGAAATCCTTTCATATATTTTTAGATTAATTTGCTCAACTTTAGGGAGTACTTGACCGATAAGCTAGGAAAGGACCCTTTCCCTTGACCAAATCCAATTTTGCTTTGAAGGCCCTAAGGATTTTAGGGCTAGAAGAAGTACTAAAATTATCCGAGATCCTGCACGAAAGGCAGGTACCGCTTAAAAAAGTGGCGGGAGATGATTTTGTAGGATGGAATGACTCGGTAGGTAAAAAGACTCCCGGAAAAGTGGTCGAGCCTGAACCCGCTAAAATTCTCGCCTTTCCAAAAAAGGCGCGGGATTTAGAGCCTTATCAGGAACCAGTGGCGGAAGCTTCGGAAGTTGAAAGAACTTCGGGAGAAGAGCTAGATGATTCTCATCTATGGCAGAGGGAAATCAATCGCAGTAGCACTCAAATCCTATCCAAAATGAATGCTTTTCATGGCTATAAGAAGGCCAGCGAGATGTACGTCGTTAAAACCTCCACCCCTGAGGGCAAAGATAAAATTACCTTTGCTTCTACCGCCGGAGTGTTGGTCAATAAAAAACAGGCCTAGTGAAAAGGAATGGCCGTGACCTTCTGAGGTAGATTGATTTTTAACTTTTTAATGAGTTTAGGATCAATCGTCATCTGATCATTATTGTGAATGTTGACCAGCGTTCGAATAGCGAAAAAATCTGATCCGGGTATTTCTATTGAAAGCAAGACGTCTTTGGCCGACTTTTCATCGAAGTCCTTGTCACTCACCAGAGTTCCACTCATTTTATTTTTAACGGGAGTAATTTCTTTAAGTGGGCAGCGGTAATGTGGCCCACCATCGAATGGATCAACTTCATACGTGTATTTAAAGCCAATACTTTCGAGCATCTTTTTTACCGGCTCAGTTTCTTTACCCACTTTTCCGATTGATTCTCTGGCCTCCATCGGAAGAAGAGTTTGATAAATATTTTCCGAAGGGAAAAGGCTTAAAATGAACTCTTTGTTGTTACGGCTTAATACATCGGCTTCATGATAATTCATGTTTAAGAATCTTCTACCGACAGCTTCCCAGAGAGGAGAGTTACCGTAGCGATCCAGTGGCGGCATTAATTCCGAATGGATCATAGTTTTAAAACGATCGGGATTATTCGCCATATATAAGAAGCGAACGAAGGAAAGTTGTTTTCCCAGTTTCTCTTTGTGTCCACGAAAGTCTGGATTCAATATGAGTCCGCCAATCTCGGTTGGACCATTCGTATCAAGACCCAGTTTCAATGTGCCGTGAACAAAACCAGTGTTAATGGTTTGAGAAAACTTTGCTTCCTGACCGACGGTTAAATAAAAATGGGGTTCATTCTCTGTTCCATGCTGAGCATGAATCATCGAAACTCCGAGAATATCTCCGCTCTCATAATCTTCTAAAACGAAGATGTAGTAGTTTTTAGAAAGATCGGAATCAGGATTTTTGAAACTTCGTAAAGAGCTGTCGATTTTTGAGGAGATAAGTTCTTCATCCGGAGGAAGATTGATGAAAGTCATGATGTTGCTTAATTTAAATAAAGCGGACAGGTCGGATGGTTGAACAGATCTCAAAACGAACATTTAAACTCCTGACGGATAGTTTCTTCTAATTTTTCAAGCTCACTTAAGGAGAAGTCCCATGGTAACACGAGAACAAAAGATTTTTCGAGTTTTGTCCCTAAAAAACCCGCGGCTTCAAGGGATTGGGCCTTGCTGATCAGAGGGTAATACCCCACAGAATCCTCTCCATCCAATAATTTGTGATCTTTTAAGATTTGATGAAGTCTGGAGTGAAAACGTGTCCATTTTCCAACGGGTCCCCACAGTTCAGGACTCAGTGCGTAGGTTACAAAAGGAGGAAGGAGATGGCGGCAAAGGTCATTACCTACTTGCGCTGGTAGTTCTTTTTTAGAAAGCACAACGCTTCCCAGAGGAGGAAAATCGATAATGGCCTCTTCGTATGAACCTTCCAGAAATTTAAAAACATTCCAGGGTCTGCCATCAAAGTTAAGTGACACTTCAGGATGGGCCTTCTGTGCTGTTTCTGTATTGGCATAATAGCGCGCATGCCATCCGGGTATTTCCTGAGCAGGTAGCTCATGTTCTGGATGGCGCTCGTATAAAAGTTTATTCCAAATGATTTTGGGATGAAGTCGCGTAATGATGGGACCATCCATTGTGAGGTCAATGGGAGATCTTTCCTTCATCTGCTCAAGGAGCGCTTGGGAAAATTCACTCTCAATGGTCCTAAGTGTCATGAGATCCTTCGACTGTATTTCTTGATTTCTATAATCGGTCCAAGGGATAATACCCTGACACTTTGGAGGATACTACTATCGAAGACATGTTGAAAACAGTTGAGAGTTCTTTTGCTCAAAAGGATTATCCTGAAGCCCTGAAAATTCTTGAAGCGAGTAAGTCACAAATTCCTTCTGGTTTGTGGCATTACAATATGGGTACGGTCTTTGGAAAAATGGGAAATTACCCACTGGCCCGCTTTCATTTACTTAAGGCCGAAGCCGAAGGCTTTAAATCCAAGGAAGCCATCGCTAATCGCGAGTTAGTTGAGAGTAAACTTGAAATAGAAAAAATTGAAACCCCTATCACGACTTCTGACTATCTGGTTAAAGGCGGAATGATTGCGGCCCAGGGTTTATTGGGCATGCTCAGTCTGTGCCTGATTATTGGTGCGCTCTTTACGTTGTGGAAGAAAAATAGCTTGAAGATTTTTAGTCTGGTTGTTTTACCGGCTTTTTTATTAATCGGGCTAAATGTTTGGATTAGTAACTGGAACCGACAGATCGTGATGAATCCTAAGCCCATCTTTGAAGGACCTTCGGCCATATTTGAAGCGAGAAATGAAATTCCTGCTGGAGTGATGGTTGTGGTTCGTGAAAACGAGGGCTGGCTTCAGATTATATTTCCCTCCCGTTATCAAGGCTGGATTAAACCTGATGGGTTGAAGGAGCTTAAGTGAGTTACGAAAAAGATATGATGGATAAGTTAGGTAGAGGGGAGCCTTCGGAAGATCGATTGGATATCCCTACGCTAAAATACTTATGGGACGCGAGTCCTCTCTCGTTCATGGCAAAAGATAGTTATCATGAGTTTTTTAAAAAGATCACTTTTCTAAATTCATTTTCAGATAATGAAGTAAGACTTTTTACCAAGTTCCTTCATCGCCGTGAGTTCATGCCGAATGAAATGATTTTTAGACAAGGGGACACCGGCTACGGGCTTTATTTTATTTTCAGTGGCTCGGTGAATATCTATTCAAATTATAACTCTCATAGCGAAGAACTAGGAGACTTTGTCATCCGTCTGGAAACCAGACAATACTTCGGTGAGATGGGTCTTTTAGAAGAATTTAATCGTCGGACTGCTACCATTATCGCTGCTGAAAGCACCGTGCTTTTGGGGATTTTTAAACCCGATCTCGACCGGATGCTGGAAATGTATCCGGTGTTAGGAGCTAAATTCCTGAGGGAAACGGCCCTCGTGATGGCCAATCGGATGGGACAACTGACTCGGGAAATTACCGCCTTGAAAAAGAAAGTCAGAGAGCTTGAACAGAAATTATGAATAGAACGCAAAAGTTTAAGCTTTATTTATTTTTTATTCTCTTCATTGCAGCTGTGGTCTTTGCTCTATTGTTTCCACGCTTAACTCTACCTTTCGGCTTTGCCTATATTTTTCATCTAATGGCAAAACCCTTCACGCTTAAACTTACGACTGGAACTAAAAAGCAGAGGTTCGGCTACGCCGTTCTGCTGTCGGTGGGTTTATTCTTTCTATGCTTTCCGCTTTTTGCCACTCTTTACAACTTAGACACTGATTTTAGTAAATTTACCGGTCAGTTACCTGAACTTCAAAAGATGCTTCAGGATAAGTACTTCGCCTTGAAAGTTAAGGTTTTTGAAGAGTACGGAATCCGTCTCAATATTGATCCGGTTAATTACATGGTTTCTAAAATAGAAAACCAGGCGGAAATCTTACTAGGTCAGTTTCCGAATTTCCTTTCGACTATTTTTGAATGGCTGCTGTTAGTTCCATTGTTTCTTTATTTCTTTTTTATGGAGAGCCATAAATTCAGTCGAAAATTTCTGGATGCTATTCCCAATCAGATTTTTGAAAAAAGTTATGTGCTTTTTTCTCAGTTTAATACGAAGTTCGGTGAATATATTATCGCGAAGTTTATTGAGGCCACTATTTTAGGCACACTTGTGACCATTGGGCTTTGGATTGTCGGTTTTCCGTATCCATTCATCCTGGGCTTTATCGCTGGAGTCACAAACATCCTACCGTATATTGGGCCTATCCTTGGTGTTATCCCGGCCATTCTGGTTGCTCTTATCACCAAGGACCCCAATGTTGGGATGATGCACATGCTGGTCATCTATGGACTAGCGAATCTCATTGATATGGTCTTAGTCTTTCCGCTTCTTGTGTCAAAAATCGTCAATCTCCATCCTATTGTGGTAGTAGTAAGTATTATTATTGGGTCACAAATAGGTGGGATTGTGGGTATGATTGTGATCATTCCCTTTGTGGCCTTCTTTAAGCTACTGTTTAAGGAAATTTATAAGGATCTATCGGTTAATTTATGAAATTTATTTTGATGACTCTTTCTCTCCTGTTACTACTCGCTTCATGTGCTTCGGATCAGCCGGAAGGAAAAACCCAAGCAGAGATCCTCTACAAAGAGGCCCAGGAGTTAATGGAGTCTGAAAGATATATTCTTGCGACAGAAAAACTCAATCTCATTAAAACTCAGCATCCTTATTCTTTTTACGCCACACCGGCCGAGCTCCTTCAGGCCGATATCCTTTTCCTTCAGGAAAATTACATTGAGGCAGCGGCGGCCTACTTGTTATTCAGAGACTTTCACCCTCGTCACGAAAAAATTCCGTACGTGGTTTTTAAAATCGCCGAGTCTTACTATAAACAAATTCCGGATACGATTGACCGCGATCTGGAACCAGCGGTGGAATCTCTTCGTTATTACAATGAGCTGATTCAGAAGTACGGAGACAGTAGTTACCGAAAAGATGCTGAGTCTAAAATTAGCAAGGCCTTCACCATGTTAAGAGAGAAGGATCAGTATATTGCTGATTTTTACTTCAAAACTAAAGAATACTCGGCCGCACGCTATTGGTATCTGGATATGCTGGAAAACCACGAAGATAAAAAAACACGCAATCACGCCATGTTGAGGACGATCCTTGCCACCTCTAAACTAAAACAGTGGGAAGAGTGCCTTCAATACGTTGAAAAGTTTTACCAATCGGTTGATAAAGAGGCCCAGAAGGAAATAAAATCAATTAAAGACGACTGTCAGAAACACCTCTAAGCCCGGAGCCTACCTTTGGAAAATGTAAAACTTAGTGATCTACTTAAAAAGGCCAAAGAAGCTTTCCAGAAGAATGACTTAAAAACCGCCAGTTTGTTTTTAAACGAAGTAATTGAGCAGAACCCCAATGCCACTGAAGCCTTCTTTTACCTCGCTAACGTCTTCCACGTAAGAGGCGAGCTTGGAAAGGCAATCAAGGCCTTTAGCCGCGTTCTAGAGCTTGATCCACATCATACTGATGCAGCGATCTCTCTTTCCGTCATTTATAACGATATCGGCAAATACGAAGAAGCTAAGGCCATCTTTGAAAAGGCCAATAACCAGGTTAAAAATACTCAGCAACAAGGGGTGAGTGATCCACACCTTAATAAGAAGTTTTCTCTAAAACATTATGAGCTGGCCGAGATGTACGCCTCATATGGCCGAATTGACGAAGCCCTCTTTGAATACAATAAAGCGGCCACCTTAGATCCAGATAATCTTGAAATCAGAATCAAGGTAGCTAAGGCCTACACCAAAAAAGGCTTCACGTCTAAGGCCTTCGAAGAATTAAAGCGCTTAAAGAATGAACAACCGGGCTATATGCCTGCTCGAATTGCGATGGGTCTGTTGTATTACGGAAACGGCAATATCATTGAAGCTCAATCTGAGTGGCAAAACGTGCTTTCTCGTGAGCCAAATCACCCTGAGGCGATGATGTATATCAACCTCTCGCGCTCAGCGACTGAAACCACCATCAGCTTATAAAAAAAAAGCCCTCGTAAGAGGGCTTTTTTTTATTTTAGTATCAAATTTGAGACTTAAGCTTCCAGAGTGCGCGAAGTATTTGAAGGCATAGTCGCTTGAGGTTTTAAATCACCTTCAAGGGCAATG
>JAEYUK010000125.1 GCA_023432655.1 Pseudomonadota bacterium
AAATTGTGCTATGCTTAGGTAAGGAATTAGTGCTAATTATTTCCTAATTACTTGTCGCTGTAAGTGTTCTTCGAGCTGTTGCTCATGATCCTCTGAAAGCGCGTCCCTGGCCTTAAGGAGGTTTTTATGGGTAACAAAATTTACGTTGGTAACTTACCTTTCTCAGCAACTAGCGACAGCCTGAACGAAATGTTCTCCAAGTTTGGAACAGTCGATTCAGCAAAAATCGTTATGGACAGAGACACTGGTCGTTCAAAAGGCTTCGGCTTTGTTGAAATGTCTTCTGGTGACGAAGCTCAAGCTGCTATCGAGAAACTAAACGGTTCAGACATGGGTGGTCGTTCACTCGTTGTTAACGAAGCACGTCCAATGGAACCACGCACTGGCGGCGGTTTCGGTGGTGGTCGCGGTGGAGACCGTGGCGGCCGTTCTGGCGGTTTCGGTGGTGGCCGTGGTGGCGATCGCGGTGGTGACCGTGGTGGAAACCGTTGGTAATCCCAACTTTCAATTTTGATTGAAACGAAGGCCCTCGCAAGAGGGCCTTTTTTTTTGTAGCGTTATATTATGATTAGTGAGGATCTGGCCCCCCACAAAAATTTCGAATGGTACGACATCCTGGATCCACGGCAGGAAGACTTCCAAACTCTTACCAATAAGTTTCATATTCCTGAGCTTTTGGTACTCGATACTGAAAAGCCTGAACATTTACCTAAGTACGAAACAACCGCTGAAGGACATTTTTTTATTCTTCGGAGTTTTGATTCTAATAGTTCCTTTAAAGGAGCGACTCTTCGAGGGCTGACCCGAAAATTGACGTTATTGATTAGCGGAAATCGTCTAGTGACGATCCGCCGAGTGAAACTCGATTATATTGAAGAATTTATTAAGCGGTCCCAGGATAAAAAGACCAGGTCACTTCAACATTTGGTCTATGACCTCATTTTGGAAATCATTAAAAGTTACGAAACTCCGCTGGTAAAACTTCAAGACCAGTATGCCTTTTTCGAGAAAGAGATTCTTTCTCGAAATCAAGCGCGTCTCGATACCAGAAGGATTTATCATTTTCGAAGGCAGTCTTTCGTTATCAAAAGAATATTAGCGCAAATTGGGGAGACGCTGACTCATTCAAAAGATTTTTGGGAACACCATCAATCCCTTCTACAGGATTTAAAAGAAAACTTAAAACTCATTTATTTTCAACTCGAGGATATCTCAAAAAACTTTGATCATCTGTTTCAACTTCACATCGCTCTTAATGATCAACGGGCCAATGAAGTGATGAAAGTCTTAACCGTTTTTTCGACTATCTTCTTGCCGCTCAATTTCCTCGCTTCATTTTATGGAATGAATTTCACCATGATTCCAGGATTAAAATCCTGGGCAGCGCTTACTCTTCTTATCATTTTCATGATAGTTTTGATTATCATTGGTATTTGGTATTTTAAGAAGAAAGGTTGGTTTAATACCTACCTGGAGTGAAAATGGAAAAAATTCAAAAACTCATTTCTCTGGTGAAGCCTTACTATCACTCCCCTGATCCCGCTCATGATTGGGCGCACATTGGTCGAGTCGCAAAAACCGCACAGGAACTCGCAAAAGATCAAATGGTTGATCTAAACTGTGTTCTGGCAGCAGTTTACTGTCACGACCTCATTAATCTTCCTAAGGATCATCCGGATAGAAAGAAGGCTTCCACACTTTCGGCCGAAGAAGCTCGTCCTCTTCTTAAAGACTCTGGTTTTAAAGAGGAAGAGATCACTCTTATTTCACAAGCTGTCATTGAACACAGCTTTTCTAAAGGATTGAAACCATCTTCATTAGTTGCGCAAATTCTTCAAGATGCTGATCGTCTAGATGCTTTAGGGGCCATCGGAATTCTTCGGTGTGCAGCGGTTAACACTCAGATGCAATCGACTTTCTACGATCCCTTCGATCCCATAGCTGAAGAGCGGGAACTGGATGATTCAAAATTCATGCTGGATCACTATTATGTGAAGCTTTTTAAATTGCCCGAACTCATGAATACTTCCCGGGGGAAGGAACTCGCTTTAATGCGGGTGGAATTTATGAAGAGCTTTGTTAAGCAGCTTCTTTCAGAACGGTAACAACTTCTTCTTCCTCGCGCGAGACAGAATCTTTTTTAAAGTAGTAGTAATAAAGAGCTACCGCTAACCCGTAACAGGCCCCCGAAATATAGAAAGTAGGTCCGAAGGAATACTTCTCGATAAGCACTCCGCCGAGACGAGTGCTGGCCGTATAGACAAGGTGATAAAAAAATAAGATTACTGCCGAAGCAAAAACACATTCTTTCTCCCTCACTCTTTCCATCTCAAACATGCTGGTAATAGGACTCGACATATTCATCAGCATCCCGCGCATAAAAAAACAGCCCAAGACCAGTGAAATATTTCCTGTGAGTCCCATTCCCACCATAAAAGGAATTGAGAATAATGAGGTCAATAAAATGAACCTTAACTGAGTTGTTTTTTTAATGATCACTGGAGTGATGAAAACACCGACAAAAATAAAAAACTGAAGAAGCGCGTATGCAATCCCTATCATTTGAGTCGAAAGAAGAAATTTTTCTTTGAGATAGAGGTTGATAAAAGGAACCGTTAATCCTCCACCGAATGCAAAGCAAAGTTTTGGAAGAATGAGTTTTGAGAGGATATTCCAGTCCTTCTCTTTTAAGCCATCAAAAAAACGCTTTCTGACTTTAGGAATAGGAACCCGTTTAATTTTAGTAAAAAGCAGATTTGAGAGAAGCACCAGGCTTAGGGCACCCATGATTGAATAACGAAAGCCTTCAATCTTAGAAAGACCGGGAACGATCGCATGAATCATCTCTGGGAAGAAGCCACCAATAAAGTAGCCCACCATGAGTGCTGCCATATTGAGAGCAGAGTTCAGACTGAAAAGATAAACTCTTTCATCTGGTCTGGAGTTCCTCATATAAAAGGGCGAAACAGAAATATTAAACAGCGCCTGAAACATGCTCGCGAGAAGTCCGAAGGCAAAGAGCGAAGCTTCATCAATAAAAAAAATCTGCGTGAAGTAAAAGATGGAAGATAACAGAAGGCCTGTTACTACCAGATGTTTCATATGAAATTTTTCAACAATCAACGCCACAGGTATGGCCATCACCGAAATACCTAATGAGGTAGTGGAGATCATCGTACCAATCGCAGACTCGCCATAACCTAGTTCTTTCAAATAGAGGTTAAAAAGCAAAGCATAAATGGAAAGTCCCATTCCTTGAATGGCGTTACCAATCAAGAAGACTTTGTCGTTATTTGAAAGTTGTTGGAAGTGTGTGAAATAGGCCCTGACCATGACTCCATACTAGCTCTTATTTGAACCTAATAAGAGCCGGCATTACTTGCTTCCTTGCCCCGAGTCAAATAAATTTGTTTGATATACCAAACAACGAAATATATGATGGTCGGACTTTATCGAAGGAGATCACCCATATGAAGCTTTTAGCACTTTTAGGTCTACTCGCCTCCGCCCCAACTCTAGCAGATTTTGTTTACATGAAAGAAGATTCACAGGGAAAGTCAGTCCAACTTCAAACTTCCAGTGGCAAGCTTACTACCATTAACAACCAGGCAAACAAGCTTTGGGCCTTTTATCCGGATGTAACTCCGGACGGAAAAGAATTTATTTATACCGAAGGTGAGGGCCCTCAAAAGCTTCATCTGACTTATGTAAATAAAAAACAGAATCTGATTCAAAGATTTATACCAAGAGAACCGGGAATGCTTCTTCATCCAAAGTTTTCCAAAAACGGTCGCTTTATCTTCTACTCAGCTCCTGGCCCCAATGGGAAAAACACCATTTTCTTTTTTGAAAGAGAGGCCCTGATCCATTCACAAGGCGCAGGTCTTCAGGAGTACTCTCTGAGCTCAGCCAAGATGCTCGCCCCGGAGGATGAGGCCTACTTTCCTCGCCCTTCTTCCGACGGTAATTTTGTGATCTATCAACGTAATACCGATGGAAAAAAAGAAATCGTCTTATTTGACCGTGTAGAAAACACTAAGAAGGTTTTGACCGAAGGTATGTCACCGGCCTTATCGTTTGATGAAAGATTAATCGCTTTCACTTCCAAAAGAGATGGAAACTGGAACGTTTATGTTCTGAACCGTGTAAGCGGCGAGATTACCAAAGTAACAAATGATCCTCATGACGAAATGGCACCGACTTTCATGCCGGACAATACATTAGTTTTTGCCTCTAATAAAAGCGGACACTATCGCCTGTTTAAACTTGAAAACTCCAAATGGGTTTCACTCGTTGATGTGGCCGATGACGCAAAAGTGGATTTCTATTCTCCAAACTTTACAGGAGAAACAGAGTACAAACAAAAAGAACTTCCTTCATTCATCGGCAATGCTCGCTCGTCATTTGGAACTGTTTCCCATGAAGGAAAAATCTATATGGCCGGTGGCCACCAGGGTGCAGAACACACTTATCCACCAGAATCTTTCTCTGATCTATTTATCGTCTTCGATACTGAAACGAACAAATGGACAGAACTCGCTCCAAGACCCCATCTGGCCCATGGCTATCAGCTGGCGGCTTATGGCAATTACATTTACGCCTTTGGTGGGTTTGCTTATTCCGCTGAACACAAACCTCGCTGGAAATCTCTTGCCTTCATTGATCGCTACGACATTAAGCTCAATAAATGGGAGACGAACGGAAAATTGCATGCTCCTCGTTCATCAAACGTGGCAGTCAGAATCGAAGATAAGATTTATATCGCCGGAGGATGGGATAGCACTCCTAAGTTCTACAACGATCCAGATGGAACCTTTCACGATTCTATTGAAGTATTTGATTTAAAGACGGAAACGATTTCCCTTGCCCCTTATAAACTTCCCCTAAAGCGCCGGGCCCTAACGGGTATTGAATACCAAGGAAAGTTTGTTTTAGTGGGTGGTATCAGTGAAGGAGCTTCTCACTTTGATCTTCTCGACAAAGTAACAGCAGTTGATCCGAAAGATGGTTCCATTACAGAGATGCAACCGCTTCCGTTTGCGACCTTCGCTCCCGCGGCAGAAATTTTAAATAATGAGCTTATGGTTTTTGGGGGAATGTATAAAACAGGACCTATGAATTATGAGTACGTCTCTCACATCTACGCCCTTGATCTAAAAGTCAAAGACTGGAGACACACAGGACGCTATTTAAAGGAAACAAAGGGCTTCTCCCAGGTTTTCCGTGTTGATGAAAAGACTTTGGGTGTTCTCGGTGGTCACCATTACACTCAAGGCATGGATACTCCGGTTAGTACTTTTGAAACTATAACCAAGTGATACAATTGGGGGGTGTCTATTTATTAAACACCTCCTGTTATATTTTCCAAAGCCTCCTTTAGAATCAAAATCCCTAATAGAATGACTCCATTCTAATCAGGAGAATTTGATGAAAAAAACAATGATGCTTATCTTCGCTCTAATGCTTACCTCTATGAGTCTTACTGCTTTTGCCCGCGATGGCCGAGATGACCGACCTGTTATCCGAATCTCTGTGGGACAAGATCGTAATCAAGATGTGCATAGAAGAATTCAGCGACTAGAAGAAGCTGTGAGAGACCTGCAAGATATGGTCTATGATCTTCAGGATGATCAACGCGAGCGCGTAGTCAGAGAGCATGTCTGTGTCTTAAAAACCACATTTGATGGAAGCTTCATTGGAAAAGGTTCAACCAGAGTAGAAGCTGAGGCTAATGCCGTAACTGCTTGTAAGAGAGGCAGAGGATCTTTCTGTGAAAGAACAGAGCAAACTTGTGAGATCACAGAAGTTCGACTAAGACGATAGTAAGATAAAAAGATTATAAAAATAAAAGGCTTCATCCTTAATAAGATGGAGCCTTTTTATTTATTTACGAAGGGCAAACGGCATTCTTGTTAACGGATTGATCGCTGCTGAAACCGGTGAAACCGGAAGATTCTCTCCATTGGCAGTAAGCCAGATATTCACCTGGACAAAAGCGCTCTTATAAAAGAAATCAACTTGTTGGTGTTCCAGTGTTCTGATGAGTGGTGAAAAGTCCGGACTGGTATTTCCATCCTGATAACGCTCGCTCGTTTCATAGCTAAAACTAATAGGCCGTGAAAACTGGCCTGCCCAACCGATAGCATAATTCTTATCAGAGAAAGTTAACTTCAAATCACTTCGACATTCTTTGGTGGGTTTAAACATGCCTGAAACTTTGAGTGACTTCTTAGTGGGAAAAGTTAATTTGTAGCGAATATCTGTTCCTACTTTCTCCTGCACTTCTCTAAGTTCATAGGTCTTAGTCTCTGTATGATACTCAGCTGAATCTCCAAGCACTAGCTTTTCATATCGGCAACTCTGAACGACTTCGGCCTGGACATCAAATCGATGAGCAGGGGCCGTAAATTCAAATGAAAAGGGTTCTACGGTAGTGGATGCAGCCCAGAGAATTTGTGGAGTTAAAGCTAAAGAGAACATTACTAATGATTTTTTCATAGTAATGTTCTATCCAAAAAAGAACTTAAATGAAAATGTTTTTAGACGCCAGATTTGCCATAGTTAGGAAGCACCCGCGCCGAAGGATCAGTCACGTTACAGTTAGACCATTCTTTATTGGGCATCCAGAAATCTTTAATCGTATGAGACTGCCCTTGGAAATGCTTCTCAAAGATATCACGGTAAAGGAGAGATTCTTTAGTGAACGGCGTTCCATAAGGGTATTTCTCTTTCGCCTTTTTAACATCTTCCTCGCTGTATAATGACTCAGCATATTCTTTTAGATAGTCCACCATCGAGTGACCTACAGCATCCGAGAAGGCTGCCTTCTCTCGCCAAAGAATTTCATCAGGAATGAAGTTGGTGCCATCGAAAGCTTTTCTAAGTAACCATTTCCCCATCCCTGTTGTATTCATTTTAAATTCGGGATGCATCTCCATTACAGATCGCACGAAATCCAAATCACCAAAGGGAACCCGGGCCTCTAACGAATTGGCGGCGATACAACGATCGGCCCTTAGCACATCATACATATACAGTTCATCTACTCTCTTTTTAGCTTCCTGCTGGAAGGCTTCGGGAGAAGGTGCAAAGTCGGTGTACTTATACCCAAAAAGCTCATCAGAAATTTCACCCGTCAGAACGACTTTTATAGGAGTTTTTTCACGAATGTACTTACACACCAGGTACATACCGATGGAGGCACGTATCGTAGTGATGTCCCAGGTCTCAAGATACCAGATGAGTTTATCCAGAACGCCCAGAGTATCTTGTTTATTGAAGTAAACTTCATGATGATTCGTTTTTAAGTGATCGGCCACCACTTTGGCATAACCAATATCAATGGGGTTATGATCCAAGCCCACAGAGAAAGTCGTAATCGGTTTTTTTAACAAGTGATGGGCGATCCCGCACACGAGCCTTGAATCGAGTCCACCGGACAGGAGAAACCCAACTGGAACATCTGCGACCAAACGCTTACGAACCCCTTCAATGAGTTTTTCACGTATATCCGTGAGATGCTTTTCTAAATTTTTAGGAGCATGCTGAATAACGGTTGTGAGGTCCTTAAACTTAATGAACTTCTCACCATCAAAATAATGTCCCGGTGGAAAGGCTTCAACCTTTTGGCAAAAAGGTGTCATCACTTTCATCTCGGAAGCGAACATAATTTTATTATCGGAAGTATATCCGTAGAAAAGAGGTCGAATACCTATGGGATCACGGCCTGCCAGAAGTTTTTTCTTTTTCTCATCCCAAACTACCAGCGCAAATTCTGCATCCAGATTTTGGCACATTTTCTCAATGCCAAGCTCTCTGTACATGGGTACTAGAACTTCGCAGTCCGAATGGGATTTAAACTGGTAAGAAGCCTGGTAGTCAGTTTTAAGAATTTCATAATTATAGATTTCACCATTACAAATGATGATATTGCCGGTGCTCTCATCAACAAAAGGCTGATGACCTTTTTGAGTCGGATCCATGATGGCGAGGCGATGAAAACATAGTGAAGCTTCTGAATGCGGTGTTTTAACCACTTCCGTATCATCCGGTCCCCGGTGAGTTAGCTTTTTAAAAGTTGTTTCAAAATCCGGAAGAAGGTCCACATCTCCAAAATAGGCGAGTAATCCGCACATACATTTCATCCTGAAGCACGGAGGAAGGAAATCCGTACTTGTTCTATCATACCCTTTTAAAAAGGTGGCCTGTGAGGGGGTGAATTTTGCCGACTTAAGAGTTAAGATAGTGAGATGCAGTTAAGTATTGAAGGTTATAAGAAAATTGTCATTTTAACCGGTGCCGGGATCTCGGCCGAATCTGGAATTATGACTTTTCGTGACTCCGGGGGCCTCTGGGAAAAGCACCGGATGGAAGATGTGGCCACCCCTGAAGCCTATCAAAAAGATCCACAGCTCGTTTGGCGATTTTACTCCATGAGACGCCTGCAGGCGGCCCAAGCTCATCCTAATCGGGCCCATCAAGCTTTGGTTTCTTTTGCGGAGATCACCAAGGCCCAAATCCAACTTATCACTCAAAACGTAGACACTCTCCATCACCGGGCAGATCAAAAAGAAATCCTTCCTCCCATCTGCATGCACGGAACTTTAAACCAATCCCGTTGTACTCATTGTGACATGATCTACTTTGATGATTACGCTTACTTTGATTTAAAAGGCGATTATGCGCCTCAGACGACCACACTTTGTAATGCTGGCGAAAGGTCAGGAATGACTTATCTCCATCATTATAAATTGGAATACCAAAATTTTCTTCCTCTCTCACCTTGTTGTCGCGCACCGATTCGTCCCCATATCGTGTGGTTTGGAGAAATGCCTCTTCACATGGGGAAAATTGATAAGGCAATTAAAGAAGCCGATTTA